>JAYFRU010000213.1:0-5806 GCA_040946965.1 Burkholderia sp.
GCGCGACTGACGCGCGCCGCGCCCTCTTCCGCCCCGCCGCGCGCCTCGCTCGGCCAGACTCGATACCGACATGCACACCGTTACGCTCAAGCCGTCGAAAGACAAATCCCTGTTGCGCCGCCATCCCTGGGTCTACGCCAACGCGATCGAGCGCGTCGACGGCAAGCCGGCCGCCGGCGCGACCGTGCTGGTGCGCTCGCACGACGGCCGTTTCCTGGCGCGCGGCGCATTCAGCCCGGAATCGCAGATCCGCGTGCGCGTCTGGAGCTTCGACGAGGCCGAGCCGATCGACCACGCCTTCTTCAAGCGCCGCGTCCAGCGCGCGGTGGCGCACCGCCAGTCGATGGTGAGCGACACCGAGGCGGTGCGGCTGGTGTTCGGCGAGGCCGACGGCCTGCCGGGCCTGATCGTCGACTACTACGTGGCCGACGGCCTGCCGGCCGAGCTGCCGGTCGGCCAGTCGCCCGCGGCCACGCCGCCCTCGGCGGAACGCCGCGGCCAGCTGGTCTGCCAGTTCATGGCGGCCGGCGTGGAGGCCTGGAAGGCGGCGATCGTCGCGGCGCTGACGGCGGCCACCGGCTGCCCCAACGTCTACGAGCGCTCGGACGTGTCGATCCGCCAGAAGGAAGGCCTGGAGCAGGTCACCGGCGTGCTGGCCGGCGACGCGGCCGCCGCCGACGCTGATCGCGCAGGAGAACGGCGTGCGCTACCACGTCGACGTGCCCAACGGCCACAAGACCGGCTTCTACGTCGACCAGCGCGACAATCGCGCCCTGGTCGGCCAGCTCGCGCGCGAGCGCGAGGTGCTGAACTGCTTCTGCTACACCGGCGGCTTCTCGCTGGCCGCGCTGGCCGGCGGCGCCAGCCGCGTGGTGTCGATCGACTCCTCGGGCGACGCGCTCGAGCTGGCGCGGCGCAACGTGGCCGCCAACGGCCTGGACCCGGCCCGCGCCAGCTGGCTCGACGCCGATGCGTTCAAGACCCTGCGGCGCCTGGCCGACGAGGGCGAGCGCTTCGACCTGGTGGTGCTCGACCCGCCCAAGTTCGCGCCGGCCCGCGAGCACGTCGATCGCGCCGCGCGCGCCTACAAGGACATCAACCTGAGCGGCTTTCGCCTGTTGCGCCCGGGCGGCCTGCTGTTCACCTATTCGTGCTCGGGCGCGACATGGACCTGTTCCAGAAGATCGTGGCCGGCGCGGCGGCCGACGCGCGGATCCTCAAGCGGCTCGGCGCGGGCGTCGACCACCCGCTGCTGACGGCCTTCCCGGAAGGCGAATGCCTGAAGGGCCTGCTGTTGCAAATCGCCTGATCGCCCCGATCTGCGGGTGCCCGGACGCGCCCTGGCCAAGCGGCCGGGGCGCGGGCGCTTGACAATTATGTTTCAATAAGTGGTTACGCGTTCGCGCCGGCTGGCCGGCGCGACAATCATCAGATTCCGGCAGTTTTGACCCCGTTTCACGAACCAAGGCGATCGACATGGCCACCCCAGTCACCATCCTCACCGGCTTCCTCGGCAGCGGCAAGACCACGCTGCTCAAGCGCATCCTGAACGAACAGCACGGCATGAAGATCGCTGTGATCGAGAACGAGTTCGGCGAAGAGAACATCGACAACGAGATCCTCATGCAGGACAGCAACGAGCAGATCATCCAGATGAGCAACGGCTGCATCTGCTGCACGATCCGCAGCGACCTGGCCCGCGCGCTGGAGGACCTGGCCGCGCGCAAGCGCGACGGCAAGCTCGACTTCGACCGCGTGGTGATCGAGACCACCGGCCTGGCGAACCCGGGCCCGGTGGCGCAGACCTTCTTCATCGACAGCCAGATCGCCGACGATTTCCTGCTCGACGCGATCATCACCCTGGTCGACGCCAAGCACGCCAACGCCCAGCTCGACGAGCACGAAGTGGTGCAGCGGCAGGTCGGTTTCGCCGATCGCCTGTTCATCACCAAGGCCGACCTGGTCGACGAGGCCGCGCTGGCCGCGCTCAAGCATCGCCTGATGCACATGAACCCGAAGGCGGCGGTCCGCCAGGTGAATTTCGGCGAAGCCGACATCAAGGAAATCTTCGACCTGCGCGGCTTCAACCTGAACGCCAAGCTCGAGATCGATCCGGACTTCCTGGTCGAGGACGATCATGACCACGCGCATCATGGCCATGAACACGGCGACCATGCGCACTGCGATCACGACCACGGCCATTGCGAGCACGACCATGAGCATGGCCACCACCATCACCACGCGCACCACGACGACAAGATCAAGTCCTTCGTCTACCGCAACGACCGCCCCTTCGATCCGACCAAGCTCGAGGACTTCCTCGGCGGCATCCTGCAGATCTACGGCGAGCGCCTGCTCCGCTACAAGGGCGTGCTCTGCATGAAGGGCGTGGACCGTAAGGTGGTGTTCCAGGGCGTGCACCAGATGATGGGCAGCGACCTGGCCGGCAAGTGGATGCCGATCGAGAAGAAGACCAACAAGATGGTCTTCATCGGCATCGACCTGCCGCAGGACCTGATCACCGACGGCCTCGACGCCTGCCTCGCCTGAGCGCGACGGGCCTGGTCGGCCGCCGCGCGCGGTCGGCCAGGCCCGT
Organism: Burkholderia sp.; assembly: GCA_040946965.1. Lineage (GTDB taxonomy): Bacteria > Pseudomonadota > Gammaproteobacteria > Burkholderiales > Burkholderiaceae > Burkholderia. Next base: position 2,597 of record JAYFRU010000213.1, read on the forward strand.
GAGTGCCCTGCGGCTCCGAGTCGCGCGGGCTCAGCCGCCCGCGCGGCGCCCGCGATGTCGTCCGTTTGACGCGTCGGCGCCGCCGCCCTTTCGGCCGATTTCGAGTCGATTCCTGGCCGATCCCGGGGCGCTTTCCACCTCGCCGGCCCGCCCGCCGGAACCCCTTCGCCGCGCCCGTTCCCGCCTCGCGCATCCTTCGGTTCGCGCCGCTGCGGCCGGGCAGGCACGCGATTTGATCCCGTCATCGCCTTTTCGCGCTTCACGGGTTATATTTTTAGGATATCGGGGCGGCACGGCGGAATCCCCAGATACGGAGCGGCGAAGCGATTCAGTTACAATACGTGCCCACTGCCCACTGCCCACTGGATGGCGGCAGTAACAGGCCCGGTTCTTGCATGATTGCCGGGCAACACCGGCATCGCCCCCGCAAGCCGGCTTCGGGCCGGGCGCGGGAAGCGCCGCAGATCGCGCCATGGCGCAAGCGGGCCGGGCCAGGGGTACCGGAGGCTTTCGGCCCCGACAACGGCAAATAGATTGGCAAACCATGACAAAGGCCGTTGCGGGTAATCCCAAAGTGCGGGCAATATCTCGCGATTTGCTGCACATTGAAGAAGCAAGCAGATGACGAACAAACTCTTGACCGAAGCCGAAATCCTGAAGATGAGCGAGAAGGATTACATGAATGACGATCAGCGCGCGTTCTTCAAAAATCGGCTCGAACAGCTGCAGGCGGAAATCCTCCGCAATGCGGGCCAGACGACCGAGAACCTCCGTGAGACGGTGATCGTGCCGGATCCTGCCGATCGCGCGACGATCGAAGAGGAACACGCGCTCGAGCTGCGCACGCGCGACCGCGAGCGCAAGCTGCTCAAGAAGGTCCAGCAGTCGCTCGCGCGCATCGATTCCGGCGATTACGGCTGGTGCGAGGAAACTGGCGAGCCGATCGGCATCCCGCGCTTGATCGCGCGCCCGACGGCCACCCTCTCGCTGGAAGCCCAGGAGCGCCGCGAACTGCGCCAGAAGCTGTTCGGCGACTGATCCGCCCGGCGCGGCCGCTTCCCGCGCCACCCTCACGCTGCTTCGACAGAAAGCGCGGCTTGCCGCGCGCTTTTTGTTTTTCGGGCCGCCGCCCTTGCCCGCCTGCCTGCGGCACCGGCGATCCGGCACCCGCGCCGCCCGGCTTCGGGCATTTCCGCTCTTGATTCTCTGAAGGAACGCAGATGGAGCAATATCACGGCACGACGATCGTCTCCGTGCGCTGCGGCGAGCAGGTCGCGCTCGGCGGCGACGGCCAGGTCACGCTCGGCCATATCGTCATGAAGGGCGGCGCGCGCAAGGTGCGCCGCATCTACAACAACCAGGTGCTGGTCGGCTTCGCCGGCGGCACGGCCGATGCCTTCTCGCTCCTCGACCGCTTCGAGGCCAAGCTCGAGAAACACCAGGGCAACCTGACGCGCGCCGCTGTGGAACTGGTCAAGGACTGGCGTACCGATCGCATGCTGCGCCGGCTGGAGGCGATGCTGATCACCGCCGACAAGACCACCACCCTGGTGATCACCGGCAACGGCGACGTGCTCGACCCCGAAGGCGGGATCTGCGCGATCGGCTCGGGCGGCTCCTACGCGCAGGCGGCCGCGCGTGCGCTGGCCGAGAACACCGAACTGTCGCCGGGCGAGATCGTCAAGAAGGCGCTCACCATCGCCGGCGACATGTGCATCTACACGAACCACAGCCACATCATCGAAACGATCGAGTAAGGACGCCGACATGAGCACCATGACCCCTGCCGAGATCGTCTCGGAACTCGACAAGCACATCATCGGCCAGCACAAGGCGAAGAAGGCGGTGGCCGTCGCGCTGCGCAACCGCTGGCGCCGCCAGCAGGTGGCCGAGCCGCTGCGCCAGGAAATCACTCCCAAGAACATCCTGATGATCGGGCCGACCGGCGTCGGCAAGACCGAGATCGCGCGGCGCCTGGCCAAGCTGGCCGATGCGCCCTTCATCAAGATCGAGGCGACCAAGTTCACCGAGGTCGGCTACGTGGGGCGCGACGTCGACAGCATCGTGCGCGACCTGATCGAGATCGCCGTCAAGCAGACCCGCGAAACCGAAATGCGCAAGGTGCGCTCGAAGGCCCAGGACCAGGCCGAGGACCGGATCCTCGACGTCCTGCTGCCGCAGCCGCGCGCGGTGGGCTTCGGCTCGAACAGCGAGGGCGCCAACGACGACAACAACGCGACGCGCCAGACCTTCCGCAAGCGCCTGCGCGAGGGCGCGCTCGACGACAAGGAAGTCGAGCTCGACATCGAGCAGCTGCAGGCCGGCATGGACATCATGGCGCCGCCGGGCATGGAAGAGATGACCGAGCAGATCCGCTCGATGTTCTCGAACATCGGCGGCGGCAAGAAGACGCGCCGCAAGCTCAAGATCAAGGAAGCGCTGAAGCTGCTGACCGACGAGGAAGCCGCCAAGCTGCTCAACGACGAGGAAGTGAAGACCCGCGCGGTGCAGAACGTCGAGCAGAACGGCATCGTGTTCCTCGACGAGATCGACAAGATCGCCTCGCGCAACAACGAGGGCGGCGGCGGGGAAGTGTCGCGGCAGGGCGTGCAGCGCGATCTGCTGCCGCTGGTCGAGGGCACCACGGTCAACACCAAGTACGGGATGATCAAGACCGACCACATTCTGTTCATCGCCAGCGGCGCCTTCCACCTGTCCAAGCCGAGCGACCTGATCCCCGAGCTGCAGGGACGCTTCCCGATCCGCGTCGAGCTCGATTCGCTGTCGGTGAAGGATTTCGAATCGATCCTGGTGGCCACCGACGCGAGCCTGGTCAAGCAGTACCAGGCCCTGCTCGCCACTGAGGACGTGCAGCTCGAGTTCGCCGAGGACGGCATCCGGCGCCTCGCCGAGATCGCCTTCTCGGTCAACGAGAAGACCGTGAACATCGGCGCGCGTCGCCTCTATACCGTGATTGAGAAGCTGCTCGAGGACGTTTCGTTCGCGGCCGGCAATCACACCGGCGAGGCCGTGACGATCGATGCGGCCTATGTCGATCGCGCGCTCGGTGAGGTCTCGAAGGACGAGGACCTGTCGCGCTACGTGCTGTAAAAAACGCAGGACGAGTGAAAAAAGGGTCTTCGCGGAAAAGGGTGATGAATTTTCATGATAAAACTGCCTGAGAGCCAGTCTGGAAGGGGGTTGGCGGGA
>JAYFRU010000214.1:0-5779 GCA_040946965.1 Burkholderia sp.
GGTACCGGGCCCACGGCTGTGACGATCTCCCGCTCTGGCAGGTAGCCGTTGCGCACGACTGCGCGCCGGCCGTCCATCGTCTTCACATTCGAATATTGCTCGCGCATCGCCGCCAGTTTGATTCGCCGCGCCCCTTGCGGGATCAGATCGTCCAGGCCGGGCGCACCCTTGATGTCTGCTGCTGCCGGTGGACTGCCGCGACGATCCTGCGTATGTTTCGCCATGGTGGTGGCATTCGATTGAGAAAGTGCGACTGTGAGAGGCAACATTCTCCTGCAATCGCCACCGCCTTCTCCTGCCTCCTCCCTACGCCGCGTACACCACTTTCAACGATAGCTCGCGGCGCAGCAGGGATTTGTCTTTCGACGGCTTGAGCGTAACGGTGTGCATGTCGGTATCGAGTCGGGCCGCGCGAGGCGCGCGGCGGGGCGGAAGAGGGCGCGGCGCGCGTCAGTCGCGCTTTTTCGCGCGCGGATGCGCGCTGTCGTAGATGCGCGCGAGATGCTGGAAGTCTAGCGAGGTATAGACCTGGGTGGCCGAGATGCTGGCATGGCCGAGCAGCTCCTGCACCGCGCGCAGGTCGCCACTCGACTGCAGCACGTGGGTGGCGAACGAGTGGCGCAGCACGTGCGGGTGGACGTGGGGGGGGGGGGGGGGGGCCCCGGCCCCCCCCCCCCCCCCCCCCCCCCCCCCCCCCCCCGACCTGGTGGCGCTGGTGCCGGCCTCGTTCCTGGTCCATCGCGGCGCCGCCGAGGATGGCCTGCACGTGTTCGAGCTGCCGGTCGCGACCGCGCGCATCACCGTCTCGCAGATGTGGCACCCGCGCCTCGAAGCCGATCCCGTGCATCGCTGGCTACGCCAGCGGGTGCTCGCCGAATGCCGGCGGCTGATGCCGGACTGAGCCCGATCGCGCCCGAGCGGGCCCCCATGCGCCGATCGGCGAAGCGCGACGAGGGCAGCGCCTGGCCGAGCGTCTCGTCTTGCCTCGCGCGCTCGATGGACAGAGGCCCCGTGCCTCGCCTCAGCGCCAGCCCGGCCCCGACAGCGGCAAGCCGGCGCCCGCCGGCGCGTCGTGCAAGGCCTCCAGCTGCGGTTCCTCGTGATGCCTGCGATCGAGCACCGCGCGCGCCCGGTCCATGTCGAGCGCGCCTTCCCAGCGCGCCACCACCACCGTCGCCACGCCGTTGCCGATCAGGTTGGTGACCGCGCGCGCCTCGTTGAGGAAGCGATCGACGCCGAGCAGCAGCACCAGCCCCGAGACGGGAATCTGCCGCATCGTCGCCAGGGTTGCGGCCAGCGCGACGAAACCGGCGCCCGCCACGCCGGCCGAGCCCTTCGAGGTCAGCAGCAGCACGCCCAGCACCAGCAATTGATCCCAGATCGACAGGTGGATGTTCATGGCCTGCGCGATGAACAGCGCCGCCATCGTCAGGTAGATCGCCGTGCCGTCGGCGTTGAAGGTATAGCCGGTCGGCAGCACCATGCCGACCACCGGCCGCGAGCAGCCCATGCGCTCCATCTTCAGCAGCATCTGCGGCAGCACCGCCTCGGTCGAGGCGGTGCCGAGCGTGATCAGGATCTCGTCCTTGATGTAGCGGAGATATTTCCACAGCGACAGGCCGCAGAGCCGCATCACCAGCCCGAGCCCGAGCGCCACGAACAGCACCGAGCTCAGGTAGAGGCACAGCATCAGCTGGCCGAACGAGGCCAGCGTGCCGATGCCGTACTTGCCGATGGTGAAGGCCATGCCGCCGAAGGCGCCGATCGGCGCGACGTACATCACGATGCGCACCACCCCGAACATGCCCTGCAGGAACATGTCCAGCATGTCGACCAGCGGCGCGGTGCGCGGGCCGAGCTTGGCCAGCGCGATCGCGAAGATCACCGAGAAGAAGATGATCGGCAGGATCTCGCCCTTGGCGAAGGCGCCGACGATACTGCCCGGCACGATGCTCATGAAGAACTCGAGCATGCCGTGCTGCTGGGCCGCGTGCGTGTAGGTGGCGATCGAGGCGCTGTCGAGCGTGGCCGGGTCGATGTGCATGCCGCTGCCGGGCCGCACCAGGTTGACGATCACCAGGCCGATCAGCAGCGCGAGCGTCGAGGCCACCTCGAAGTACAGCAGCGCCTTCACGCCGACGCGGCCCGCCTCGTGCAGGTCGTTCATGCGCGCGATGCCGACCACCACCGAGGCGAAGATGATCGGCGCGAGCGCCATGCGGATCAGCTTGATGAAGAGGTCGCCGAGCGGCTTCAACTGCGAGCCGAGATCGGGAAAGAAGTGGCCGACCACGACGCCGGCGAGGATACCGATCAGCACCTGTACATAGAGGCGCGAAAGCGAGGTCCGGATGCGCGATACCAGCATGTCTGTCTCCTGTGCATGCCGTCTTCCGATGGGAACCGGAACGCGCGCTTCCCGCGTCTGTCTCGTCGCGGCCCTGCACGCGAATCCGCCAGTCTTTCTTGTTATGGGGTGAAACGGCGGAGCCGCGTCGAGCGACGCGGCCCCGCGATGGACTGCCTGCCGCGCTCAGTCCGACAGCTTGCGCATCTCGACGATCAGGTCCGACTTGCCCTCGAAGCCGATGCCCGGCAGGTCCGGCATGGTGATGTAGCCGTTGTCGACCTTCACGCCGTCGGGGAAACCGCCGTAGGGCTGGAACAGGTCCGGGTAGGATTCGTTGCCGCCCAGCCCCAGGCCCGCCGCGATGTTCAGCGACATCTGGTGGCCGCCGTGCGGAATGCAGCGCCTGGCCGACCAGCCATGCTCGCGCAGCATCTCCAGCGTGCGCAGGTACTCCACCAGGCCGTAGCTGAGCGCGCAGTCGAACTGCAGCCAGTCGCGGTCGGCGCGCATGCCGCCGTAGCGGATCAGGTTGCGCGCGTCCTGCATCGAGAACAGGTCCTCGCCGGTGGCCATTGGGTTCGCGTAGTAGTTGCGCAGCGTGGCCTGCAGCTCGAAGTCGAGCGGGTCGCCCGGCTCCTCGTACCAGAACAGGTCGTATTGCGAGAGCGCCTTGGCGTATTGCACCGCGGTATCCAGATCGAAACGGCCGTTGGCGTCGACCGCCAGCTTCTGGCCGTCGCCGAGCACGCCGAGGATCGAGTCGATGCGGCGCAGGTCCTCGTCGAGCGAGGCGCCGCCGATCTTCTTCTTCACCACCGTGTAGCCGCGGTCGAGATAGCTGCGCATCTCGTCCTTGAGCTTGCCGTGATCCTGGCCCGGGTAGTAATACCCGCCCGCCGCGTAGACGAAGATCTTGCGATCGGGCTGGCCATTGCCGTAGCGATCGGCCAGCAGCTGGAACAGCGGCTTGCCCTCGATCTTCGCCACCGCGTCCCACACGGCCATGTCGATGGTGCCGATCGCCACCGAGCGCTCGCCATGGCCGCCCGGCTTCTCGTTCTGGAACAGGGTGGCCCAGATCTTGTGGGGATCGAGGTTGGTGCCGGCATCGTCGACCAGCGAGGCCGGGTCGGCCTCCAGCAGGCGCGGGATGAAGCGCTCGCGCATCAGCGTGCCCTGGCCGTAGCGGCCGTTCGAATTGAAGCCGTAACCGACCACCGGCTTGCCGTCGCGGATCACGTCGGTGATCACCGCCACCAGGCTCAGCGTCATCTTGCTGAAATCGATGTAGGCATTGCGGATGGGCGAGCTGATCGGGACGGTCTTCTCGCGGATTTCTACGATTCTCATGCGGGTGTCTCCTGGCTGACACGAATTCTCGGTGTTCCGGCACGCAAACTGCGTGACAACGGGGTCTAGCTTAGTCGCGGCGGCCGGCGCTAGAATTCACCCAAATTCATTTCATCTTTCACTAAAAGTGAAAACCGACATCACCTCCGACTTCGAGTTCTTCGTCCAGCTGGCCAAGCTCGGGAGCCTGTCGGGCGCGGCGCGCTCGATGGGGCTCACGCCGCCGGCGGCCACCAGGCGGCTCGGCATCCTCGAGGCGCGGCTGGGCGCGCGGCTGGTGAACCGCACCACGCGCAGCCTCAGCCTCACGCCCGAGGGCGAGACCTACGCGCGCTACGCGGCGCGCATCCTGGAGCAGGTTCGCGAGATGGAGGATGCGATCGCCGGCACGCCGGCCGACCCGCACGGGCGCTTGCGCGTGAACGCCACCTTGGGCTTCGGGCGCACCACCATCGCGCCGCTGGTTTCCGAGTTCGCCAAGCGCTACCCGCACGTGGACGTGCAGTTCGTGGTGACCGACAAGCCCGTCGACCTGGTCGAGGGCGGCTTCGACATGGCGATCCGCTTCGGCGAGCTGCCCGACGGCCGGCTGCGCGCGCGCCGCCTGATGAGCAACCGGCGCTTCCTGTGCGCCTCGCCGAAGTACCTGGAGCGCCGCGGCACGCCGGCGCGCAAGGAGGAACTGGTCGGGCACCGCTGCATCATCCACAGCCAGAACGACGATGCCTACGGCGTCTGGAATTTCATCCAGGACGATCATCTGGAGGCGCTGAAGGTGAACGGCTCGCTGTCGAGCAACGACGGCGACATCGTGCTGCGCTGGGCGCTCGACGGCCACGGCATCCTGATCCGCTCCGAATGGGACCTCGCCAAGTACCTGCAGAGCGGGCGCCTCCGGCTGGTGCTGCCCGAGCTGGTGCTGCCCTCGGCCGATCTCTATGTCTACTACCCCGGCCAGCGCAAGCAGAGCACGCGAGCGCGCGCCTTCATCGACTTCCTGGTCGATCACTTCCAGGCGCCCTTCATTCCCGTCGATGTCGCGCAGGCGACGGCGCTGGCCGCGCCGGCGGCCGCCAGGCCCGCGCGTCGGCGCAAGGCGGCGCCGGGTCCGGATCAGGAAAATGGATGAAGGTCCGCGCCGGCAACCAGCGTCTCGCGGAGTGAAGCCGGGTGCGTGCTCAGCCGGCCGCGTCGTCCAGGCGCGCCAGCACCGCATCGGCGATCGCGAGCGAGGCGGTCAGCCCCGGCGATTCGATGCCGTACAGGTTCACCAGCCCCGCCACGCCGTGCACCTCGGCGCCCTGGATCACGAAGTCGGCCTCCGGCGTGTCGAGCTTGGGGCGGATGCCCGAATAGGCGGGCTGCAGGGCCTGGTCGGGCAGCGCCGGCCAGTAGCGCCGGATCGCGGCGTAGAAGCGCTCGGCGCGGGCCGGATCGACGCGGTAGTCGATCGTGTCGACCCATTCCACGTCGGGACCGAAGCGCGCCTGCCTGGCCAGGTCCAGCGTCAGGTGCACGCCGAGGCCGCCAGGCTCGGGCACCGGGTAGATCAGCCGCGAGAACGGCGCGCGCCCCGCCAGCGAGTAGTAATTGCCCTTGGCGTAGCGCTCGCGCGGGATCGTGGCGGGCGGCAGGCCGTGCAGGTCGCGCGCCACCGCCTGCGCCTGCAGGCCGGCCGCATTGATCACGCGGCGCGCGCGCAGGCGCATCGGCTGGTCGCCGCCCACCTCCAGCTCGATCGACGGGCCGCCGGCCTCGTGGCGGATCTCGCCGCCGCTCACCGGCGAGCGATAGGCGATCATCGCACCGGCGCGCTCGGCGTCGCCGAGCAGCGCGAGCATCAGCGCATGGCTGTCGACGATGCCCGTGGAGGGCGATTCGAGCGCGGCCACGCAGTGCAGCGAGGGTTCCAGCGCACGCGCCTGCTCGGCGTTCAGGCGGCGCAGGTCGGTCACGCCGTTGGCGCGCGCGGCCGCCTCGATCGCGTCGAGCGCGTCGCGCTGCGCTTCGTCGGTGGCGACGATCAGCTTGCCGCAGCGCCGATGCGGCACGCCGGCCGCCTCGCAGTAGGCAAGAGCT
>JAYFRU010000215.1:0-5771 GCA_040946965.1 Burkholderia sp.
ATCAACGCCATCGCCAAACATCGCGTCGACTGGAATCCCGACTTTCATATCGCTTGACTCTCAAGACGGTTGCTCAGAGCCCCGCCGGGCGCAGCGGCTCGCCTTCCAGCGGGCATTCGCCGGCCACGATGCCCGGCAGCACGTGCTCGCGGAACATCTCGCGCAGCTTGAGCTTCTGCAGCTTGCCGGTGGCCGTGTGCGGCAGCGCCTCGACGAACACCACGTCGTCGGGGATCCACCATTTCGCGACCTTGCCCTCGTAGAAGGCCAGCAGTGCCTCGCGCGTGACGCCCATGCCGGGCCGCAGCACCACCACCAGCAGCGGCCGTTCGGTCCATTTCGGATGCGCGCAGGCGATGCAGGCCGCCTCGGCCACGGCTGGATGCGCGACCGCGACGTTCTCCAGGTCGATCGAGCTGATCCACTCGCCGCCCGACTTGATCACGTCCTTGCTGCGGTCGGTGATCTGCAGGAAACCGTCGGCATCGATGGTGGCGACGTCGCCCGTGGGGAACCAGCCATCGGCCAGCGGCGAGACGCTGCCGCCGAAATAATGGTCGACCACCCAGGGCCCGCGCACCTGCAGCTCGCCGAAGGCGACGCCGTCCCAGGGCAGTTCGCGGCCGTGCTCGCCGACGATGCGCATGTCCACGCCGTAGATCACGCGCCCCTGCTTCTCCAGCGAGCGGCGCCGCTCGGCCTCGTCGCGCTGCGTCTGTGCCCAGGTCAGCCGCGACAGAGTGCCGAGCGGCGACATTTCCGTCATGCCCCAGGCGTGGATCACCTGCACGCCGTAGTCGTCCTCGAAGGCGCGCAGCATGGCCGGCGGGCAGGCCGAGCCGCCGATCACCGTGCGCTTCATGGTCGAGAAGCCGGCGCCCGATTCGCGCAGATAGTTGAGCAGCCCCAGCCAGACCGTCGGCACGCCGGCCGAGCAGGTCACGTGCTCGGCCTGCATCAGTTCGTGCAGCGACTTGCCGTCCAGGTCCTTGCTCGGCATCACCAGCTTCGCGCCGGTGAGCGGCACCGCGTAAGGCAGGCCCCAGGCGTTGACGTGGAACATCGGCACCACCGGCAGCACCGAATCGAGCGCCGACAGGCCCATCGCGTCGGGCAGCGCGGCCGCGTAGGCATGCAGCACGGTGGAGCGGTGCGAATAGAGCACGCCCTTCGGGTTGCCTGTGGTGCCCGAGGTGTAGCAAAGTGAGGAAGCCTGGCGCTCGTCGAGCAGCGGCCATTCGTAGTTGCCGTCCTCGGCCTCGAGCAGCGTTTCATACGCCAGCAGCGGCGTGGCGGCGGCCGGCAGGTGCGCCTTGTCGGTCATCGCGATCCAGCCGCGCACCTGCGGGCACAGCGGCGCGAGCCGGTCGATCAGCGGCGCGAAGCTGATGTCGAATAGCACGAAACGGTCATCGGCATGGTTGATGATGTAGACCAGTTGCTCGGGAAACAGGCGCGGATTGATCGTATGACAGACCGCGCCCATTCCGCTGATGCCGTAATAGGCTTCCAGGTGGCGATAGCCGTTCCAGGCCAGCGTGCCGACCCGCTCGCCCATCTCGACGCCGGCGCGCAGCAGGGCCTGCGCCAGTTGCCGGGAACGCCGTTCGCAATCGCGGTAGGTGTAGCGGTGGATATCGCCCTCGAGCCGCCGCGATACGATCTCGGCATGGCCCATGTGGCGCGCCGCGTGCGTGATCAGGGACGAAACCAGCAAGGGTGCGTTCATCATCTGGCCCAGCAGCGGCGGGTTCATCTTGGTGCCCATCGTCCAGCTCTCCCGGTTGGATCCGACTACGACTGATGTCTCTGCCTCGCCGCAAGCGGCCCGCGCGGCGCGGACTTACAATACCGACTTGTGACTCGTCGTTCAACTTGCCGTTATCCAGAAGCGAATCCGATTTGACTGCCACCCTCCCCGATCTCGCCGCCTCGCTCGCCGCGCCGCGCGACGATGCCTTCCTCAAGCTGGGCACCACATTCCTGACGCGCCTGCCCGCCGCGCCGCTGCCCGCGCCTTACGTGGTCGGCTTCTCCGACGAACTCGCCGGCGAACTGGGCCTCGATCCTGCGATCCGCGCGCTGCCCGGTTTTGCCGAGCTGTTCTGCGGCAACCCGAGCCGCGACTGGCCCGCCGAGGCCTTGCCCTATTCGAGCGTTTACTCGGGACATCAATTCGGGGTGTGGGCCGGCCAGCTCGGCGACGGCCGCGCGCTGAACATCGGCGAGATCGAGCACGAGGGCCGCCGCTTCGGGCTGCAGCTCAAGGGCGCCGGACGCACGCCCTATTCGCGCATGGGCGACGGCCGCGCCGTGCTGCGCTCCTCGATCCGCGAATTCCTGTGCTCGGAAGCGATGCACCATCTCGGCATCCCGACCACGCGCGCGCTGAGCGTGATCGGCTCCGACCAGACCGTGATGCGCGAGACCGTCGAGACGGCCGCCGTGCTCACGCGCGTGGCCGAGAGCTTCGTGCGTTTCGGCCATTTCGAGCATTTCTTCTCGAACGACCGGCCCGACCTGCTCAAGCAGCTCGCCGACCACGTGATCGAGCGCTTCTACCCCGCCTGCCGCGAGTCCGAGGATCCCTACCTCGCCCTGCTGGAAGCCGTGATGCAGCGCACCGCGCGGATGGTCGCGCAATGGCAGGCGATTGGCTTCTGCCACGGCGTAATGAACACCGACAACATGTCGATCCTCGGGCTCACGCTCGACTACGGCCCGTTCGGCTTCGTCGATGCCTTCGATGCCGGCCACATCTGCAACCACACCGACCAGCAAGGCCGTTATGCCTACCGCATGCAGCCGCGCATCTCGCACTGGAACTGCTTCTGCCTCGCCCAGGCGCTGCTGCCGCTGATCGGCCAGCAACGCGTCGATCTCGAGGACGACCCGCGCACCGAGCGCGCCGTGGAGGATCCCCAGGCCGTGCTGTCGCGCTTCCCCGAAACCTTCGGGCCGGCGCTGGAAGGCGCGATGCGCGCCAAGCTGGGGCTGGCGCTCGAGCAGGAAGGCGATGCGGCGCTGGCCAACCGGCTGCTCGAGATCATGCATGGCAGCCACGCCGATTTCACGCTGACGTTCCGGCGCCTGGCGCAGTTGTCCAGGCACGATGCGAATTCGGACGCGCCGGTGCGCGACCTGTTCATCGACCGCGAGGCCTTCGACGGCTGGGCCGAGCAATATCGCGCGCGCCTGGCCGAGGAGCCGCGCGACGACGCCGCGCGCGCCGCCGCGATGAACCGCGTGAACCCGAAGTACGTGCTGCGCAACCACCTGGCCGAGACTGCGATTCGCCGCGCGGCCGAGAAGGATTATTCGGAAGTCGAGCGGCTCGCGGCCATCCTGCGCCGGCCGTTCGACGAGCAGCCCGAACACGAAGCCTACGCCGCGCTGCCGCCGGACTGGGCCGGCACGCTCGAGGTCAGCTGTTCGTCCTGAGCCGCGGCGCCCCGATTCCCCTGGAGAGACTCACATGTCCCACGATCACAACGACCGCGATTACCCGTACCAGAAGGACGAGGCCGAGCTGCGCAAGCGCCTCACGCCGATGCAGTACGAGGTCACCCAGCACGCCGCCACCGAGCGCGCCTTCACCGGCGAATTCACCGATCTGGAAGATGCCGGCATCTATCACTGCGTGATCTGCGACACGCCGCTGTTCGAATCGGGCGCGAAGTACCACTCGGGCTGCGGCTGGCCCAGCTACTTCAAGCCGCTCGATGGCGAGGTGATCGAGGAGAAGATGGATCGCACCCACGGCATGATCCGCGTCGAGGTGCGCTGCAACAATTGCGGCGCCCATCTCGGCCACGTGTTCGAGGACGGCCCGCGCGATCAGACCGGTCTGCGTTACTGCATCAATTCGGCTGCGTTAAACTTCGAGCCTGACGCCGGCAAGTGAGGCCGTCGCCCGGGTTGCCCCGGGCGTCTCGGCCCTCTTCTCGACAAGCCGCCGGCGGAAATCCGTCCTGCATGCCGCCACGGCCCGCCGGACGTGGCCCCTAACGGTGGCGCAGCCCGGGCGCCTCGAACCCGGTCCGCCACGCAGCCCCGATCACCATGAAATTCCTGTTCGATCTGTTTCCGATCATCCTGTTTTTCGTTGCCTTCAAGGTCTGGGGCATTTTCACCGCCACCGCTGTGGCGATCGTCGCGACGCTGTTGCAGGTGGCCTGGGTGGTCTTCCGCCACAAGAAGGGCGACACCATGCTGTGGGTCAGCCTGGGCGTGATCGTCGTGTTCGGCGGCGCGACCCTGGTGCTGCACGACGAGAAGTTCATCCAGTGGAAGCCGACCGTGCTGTACTGGCTGTTCGCCGTGATCCTGATCGCCGCGCGCTACCTGTTCGGCAAGAACCTGATCGAGAAGATGATGGGCAAGCAGCTGAGCCTGCCGCATCCGATCTGGGACAAGCTCAACCTGGCCTGGGGCCTGTTCTTCGCCGTGCTGGGCGTGGTGAATCTCTACGTGGTGAATCACTACACGCCGTCGCAGTGGGTCAACTTCAAGCTGTTCGGCACCACCGGCGGGATGTTCGTGTTCATCATCCTGCAGAGCCTCTGGCTCGCGAAATACCTGAAAGACGAATGACGATGTCCGACGATTTCCTCAGCGCCTCGCCCGACGGGCGCATCGCGCTGATCGAAGCGCGCCTGAACAGCGCGCTCTCCCCCGAATCCCTGCATGTCCGCGACGACAGCGCGCAGCACGCCGGTCACGCGGGTGCCGCGGCAGGCGGGCACTATACGGTGACAATCGTGTCCGCCGCGTTCGCCGGCAAGTCGCGCGTGGCGCGCCATCGGCTGGTGTATGATGCGCTCGCTGATGCGATGCGGCGCGGTATTCACGCGCTCGCGATCGTGGCTTACACGCCCGATGAATTCAACGTGTCTTCACAATAATTCGTTTCACTAGGAATTTTTCCCGATGCTCCTGAAATCCCCCCGTCTGTGGGTCGCGGCCGCCGCATTCGTCGCCGCACCGGCCTTCGCCCAGAACGTCGCCGTGGTGAACGGCACGCCGATCCCCAAAGCGCGCGTCGACGCGATGGTCGCTCAGCTCGTCCAGCAAGGTCAGCAGGATTCCGATCAGCTGCGCAAGATGGTCAGCCAGGAGCTGGTCAACCGTGAAATCCTGATGCAGGAAGCGCTGAAGGAAGACTTGCCGAACCGTGCCGACGTGAAGCAGCAGGTGGCGATCGCCCAACAGACGGTGGTGCTGCGCGCGCTGATCGAGGACTTCGTGAAGAAGAACCAGCCGGGCGACGCCGAGGTCAAGGCCAAGTACGACGAGTTGGCCAAGGGCGCGACGGGCAGCGAGTGTCACCTGCATCACATCCTGGTCGACAACGAGCAGCAGGCCAAGGACCTGATCGCGAAGATCAAGGCCGGCGCCAAGTTCGAGGACCGGGCCAAGCAATTCTCGAAGGATCCGGGCTCGGCCAAGAATGGCGGGGACCTGGGCTGGGCGGATCCGAAGTCGTTCGTGCCGGAATTCGCGACCGCAGCCACGCATCTGCAGAAGGGGCAGATGACGGACGAGCCGGTAAAGACGCAGTTTGGCTGGCACATCATCCGGGTGGACGATGTTCGTCCGATCGCCCCGCCGCCGTTCGAGCAGGTCAAGGCGCAACTGGCGCAGCAGAAGCTGCAGGCGTTCGAGGAAAAGCTGCGCGCGCAGGCGAAGATTCAGTAAGAGGCCAGTTCAAATTCCCCGTGAGGGGGCTGTTTACTTTCGCGGCGAGCGGTTAACCTTGGGCACCGGAGCAA
>JAYFRU010000216.1:0-5739 GCA_040946965.1 Burkholderia sp.
AGCCGGCCTCGCGCAGCACCAGCGGCGAGCCGGCCAGCGCCTCGAGCGAGACCGCCTCGCCGGGCGCCGCGGCCAGCGCGTGCGTGGCCGGCACGATCGCGACGATCTCGTCCTCGCGCCAGGGATGGACCGCCGTGCCCGAGGGCAATGCCTCCCCGGGCGGCCCCTCGATCAGGGCCAGGTCGAGCGTGCCGAGCGCGGCCACCACGTCGGCGGTGTTGCCGGTCATGGTCTGGATCGCCACGCCGGGCGCGAACGGCCGGAATTCGGCGATCAGGTAGGGCAGCAGGTAGCTGGCCGGCGTGGTGCTCGCGCCGATGCGCAGCGTGCCGCGCTCGACGCCGCGCACGGCATCGCGATAGGCGCGCGCCTGCGCGTAGGCATCGCGCACCTGGGCGGCCAGCGGCGCCAGCGCCTCGCCGACCGGCGTGAGCCGCACGCCGCGCCCGTCGCGCAGGTACAGCGGTTCGCCGAACTCGTCTTGCAACTGGCGCAACTGGCCGGACACGGCCGGCTGCGACAGATGCAGCAGCTCGGCCGCGCGGCTGATGTTGCGCAGCTCGGCGACGGTCGCGAACGTTATCAGTTGATCCGGGGTCATGCCAGAAAAATATCAGATTTCCCGATAATTGATGTCATTAATCACAATTTTTCATATCGATATATCCAAACTAGGATTAGCGACATCGAATTCCACGCGCCAAGTACCCCATGTCCACCGCCAACCCCGCCCTGCCGCATGCCGCCGCGCCCTCGGTGCGCGGCCAGCTCAACGGCGTGCTGTTCGTCGCGCTGTTCGCCGCCGCGGTCACCAGCCTGTCCTCGCTGCCGGCCGTCGCCCGGCTCGGCCTCTCGCCGCTGATCGTCGGCATCATCGCCGGCACCGTCTACGGCAACGCGCTGCGCGACGGCATGCCGGCCAGCTGGGCGGCCGGCGTCAACTTCTCGGCGCGCAAGCTGCTGCGTATCGCGGTGGCCTTCTTCGGGCTGCGCGTGAGCCTGCAGGAAATCGCCCAGGTCGGCCTGCCCGGGCTGGCGGTTTCGGCGCTGATGGTGGTCAGCACCCTGCTGATCGGCACCTGGGTCGGCACCCGCCTGTTCAAGCTCGACCGCGACACGGCCTTGCTGACGGCGGCCGGCAGCGCGATCTGCGGCGCGGCCGCGGTGCTGGCCTTCGAGTCGACCCTGCAATCGAAACCGCACCAGAGCGCGATGGCGGTCGGCAGCGTGGTGCTGTTCGGCACGCTCTCGATGTTCGCCTACCCGCTCGCCTATCACGCCGGCTGGATTCCGCTCGACGCCCAGGGCCTGGGCCTGTTCTTCGGCGGCACCATCCACGAGGTGGCGCAGGTGGTCGGCGCGGCCAGCGACGTGAGCCCGCAGGTCACGCATACCGCGACCATCGTCAAGATGACGCGCGTGATGCTGCTGGTGCCGGTGCTGCTGGCGCTCGGCGGCTGGCTGGCCCACGCGGCGCGCAAGACCCACCCGACCCATGCCGCCGGCGCAGCCGCCGGCCATGGCCAGCGCCGGCTGGCGGTGCCCTGGTTCGCGCTCGGCTTCCTCGGCTTCGTGATCGTCAACTCGCTGGGCGTGCTGCCGGATACCACGGTCCATGCGCTGAACACGCTCGACACCTTCGCGCTGACCATGGCCATGACGGCGCTGGGCATCGAGACGCGGCTCTCCCAGATCCGCACCGCCGGCCCGCGCTGCTCGCCGGCGGCTTCGGCATCACCTGGCTGGTCGAGCGCTGGCTTGGCTGAACCTCGCGCTCCCTCCCCTCGCCCGGCGAACCGCGCCGCGCCCGCCGGCCCCGACCGGCCGGCGCGGCGCGGTGCTATGCTGGCGCTCGCCTTCCTCCGCGCTCCCCTCGACCTCGTGCTGTCCTTCCTGCTCAAGCTGCGCGCGCGCAAACGCTGTTCCGACTGTCCGACGCGCACACCATGCTGATCTGGTCGATGATCGCCGGGATCAGCGGCGCGTTCGCCACAATCCTGTTCCGCGAGGGCATCGACACCATCCAGCGGCTCTTCTCGGGCTCCAGCGGCAGCTTCGTGGAGATGGCCAAGCGCTTGCCCTGGCACATGCGGATCTGGATGCCGGCCGCAGGCGGCTTCCTGGCCGGCTGCGTGTTGCTGGCCGCGCAGCGCGGCAGCGCGAAACCGGCAGGCGGTGCCGACTACATGGAGGCAGTCGCGCTCGGCGACGGCATCGTGCCGGTCAGGCAGAGCCTCTGGCGCAGCGCCTCCTCGCTGCTGACCATCGGCAGCGGCGGTTCGATCGGCCGCGAGGGCCCGATGGTGCAGCTCGCCGCGCTGGCCGCCTCGCTGGTGGGCCGCCTGGCGCGCTTCGATCCGCCCCGGCTGCGCCTGCTGGTGGCCTGCGGCGCTGCGGCCGGCATCACCTCGGCCTACAACGCGCCGATCGCCGGCGCCTTCTTCGTCGGCGAGATCGTGCTCGGCGCGATCTCGATGGAGAGCTTCGGGCCGATGCTGGTCGCCTCGGTGGTGGCCAACATCACGATGCGCGAGTTCGCCGGCTACAAGCCGCCTTACGAGATGCCGGTGTTCCCCGCAGTGACCGGTTTCGAGGTGCTGGCCTTCGTCGCGCTCGGGCTGTTGTGGGGGGGGGGGGGGGGGGGGGGGGGGGGGGGGGGGGGGGGGGGGGGGGGGGGGGGGGGGGGGGGGGGGGGGGGGGGGCCCCCCCCCCCCCCCCCAGTTCCTGCGCCTGCTGGAGCTCTCCAAGTCGCGCTTTCGTCGCTTGCCGGTACCCGTGCCGGTGCGGCTCGCGCTCGGCGGGCTGGCGGTCGGCATCATCTCGGTGTGGGTGCCCGACGTGTGGGGCAACGGCTACAGCGTGGTGAACTCGATCCTGCACGCGCCCTGGACCAGGCAGGCGCTGGTGATCGTGCTGCTCTGCAAGCTGCTGGCCACTGCGGCCACCTCGGGCTCGGGCGCGATCGGCGGGATCTTCACGCCGACGCTGTTCGTGGGCGCGGCGGGCGGTGCCCTGTTCGGCCTGGGCATGCAGGCGCTGCTGCCGGGCCACGTATCGGCCGCCTACGCCTACGCGATCGTCGGCATGGGCGCCTTCCTGGCCGGCACCACGCAGGCGCCGCTGATGGCGATCATCATGATCTTCGAGATGACGCTGAGCTACCAGGTGGTGCTGCCGCTGATGGTGTCGTGCGTGGTGGCCTACTTCGCGGCGCGCGCGCTGGGCCAGACCTCGATGTACGAGATCACGCTGCGCCGCCATCACGAGGAAGAGCAACGGCTGCGCCTGAAGGCGACCCAGATGCGCGCGCTGATCCAGCCCGCGCAGACCGTGGTGCGGCTCGAGGCCAGCGTGGCCGAGATGACGCGCGTGTTCCTCGAATATCCGGTCAAGTACCTCTACGTGACCGACGAGGCAGGGCATTTCCGCGGCGCGGTCGCGCTCAAGGACATCACCTCCGACCTGCTCGAGGGGCGCGACACACAGCACAAGAGCGCGGCCGACTATGCGCATACGCCGTTTCCGCTGCTCACGCCCGACATGCCGCTGGGCACCGCGCTCGGCCATTTCATGGGCTTCCAGGGCGAGCGGCTGCCGATGGTGGAATCCACGCAGGCGCCGGTGCTGGCCGGGGTGGTCTACAAGACTTCGCTGCTCGACGCCTATCACCGACTCAACGGCAATCGCTGAGGCCGGCGCGGCCGGTCTCGCGCGGGATCGTCAGGAAATCGAAGGAATCGGAAGAATGAGAGCCGGCGCGCTCAATCGGCGCCGCGCCCCAGCACTACGCGCGCGAAGAAACCGCCCAGGGTCGCCTCGGTCATGCCGATCGAGACATAGTTAGGATCGGCGATGTGGATCGCCTGCACGCCGTCGCACAGGCCCATCAGGCCCACCGCGAGCTGCTCGGGCGGCAGCAGCAGCGGCGTGCCGGCCTGCTCGGCGAACATGCTGATGGTATTAGCCATGTCCTGCAGCTTCTCGCGCATGAAGGCGGTGTAGCGGGTGCGGAACTTGGCGTCGCGCGCGGCCTGCAGCTTGGCCTCGCACCACAGCATGAAGGCCGGGTTCAGGCGGATGAAGCGGCTGTAGAAGTTCAGCACGCGTGACTCCATTTCCTCGCGCGTGCCGCCCGCGTCGAAGATCTGCTGCAGCTCGGCGCGCATCATCTCGTGATCGCGCTGCAGCAGTTCGAGCAGCAACTCGGCCTTGCCGCCGAAGTTCGAATAGAACGCGCCGCGCGTGTAGCCGGCCGCCGCCGCGATGTCCTCGACGCTCGCGGCGACATACCCCTTCTTGGTGAATATGGTATTCGCGGAGTTGAGCAGGCGCTCGCGCGTCTGGTCCTTGCTCTGCTCGCGGGTCAAGCGCTTCGGTTTCATGGCGCGAAGTCTAGCACCAATCGGCGATCGATTCAGCTTTGCATCCAGATACAAATGCGTATTAAAATCCATCGATGTTTCAGAGATGGAAACAGGGCTTTCGTCTGAAGGCTTTCGTCGCCGTTCCCCGGCCAGGCTCGCCCTGCCGGCTCCGCCCGCCTTTCCTCATGACGTTGCCGTGAATGTATCCGGACCCCGCGCAGTCGTCCTTCTGGGCGCCGCGCTGCTCGTCGCCGCGTGTCATCCGAAGGACAACGCGCCGCCGCCCGCCGCCCGGCTGGTAGTGGCCACGCCGATCGCCGCCGACGGCGCGACGGCGGCCGCCACCCTGCCCGGCGATATCGAGTCCCGTTACGCCACGCCGCTGTCGTTCCGGATCGCCGGCAAGATCATCGAGCGCAGCGTGCGGCTCGGCGATACCGTGAAGAAGGGCCAAGTACTGGCCCATCTCGATCCTTCGGATCCCGAAAAGAACGCGGCCAGCGCCCAGGCCCAGCTCGACGCGGCCAGCCACGCGCTGACCTATGCCCAGCAGCAGGTCGACCGCGACCGTGCGCAGGCACACGAGAAGCTGATCGCGCCGGCCCAGCTCGAACAGACCGAGAACGCCTACGCCTCGGCGCGCGCGCAGCGCGACCAGGCCGCGCAACAGCTGGCGTTGGCGAAAAACCAACTACAATACACCAGCCTGGTGGCCGATCATGCCGGCTACATCACGGCCGGCCAGGCCGTCTACCAGCTCGCCTGGTCGGGCGACGTCGACGTGGTGACCGACGTGCCGGAGGCCACGCTCGCGCTGCTGCAGCCGGGCCACCAGGCCAGCGTCACGCTGCCAGCGCTGCCCGGCCGCAGCTTCCAGGCACGCGTGCGCGAGATCGCGCCGGCCGCCGATCCGCAGAGCCGCACCTATCGCGTGCGCCTCACCCTGGCCGAACCTGATCCGGCGGTGCGGCTCGGCATGACCGCCAATGTCGCGCTGGCCGGCACCGCCGCCGACGGCGCACGCTACACGCTGCCCTCCACGGCCCTGTTCCACGACGGCCAGAACCCGGCGGTCTGGGTGATCCGCCGCGACGACACGCTGGAGCTGCGCCGCGTCGGCGTCGCGCGCTACGGCGAGAACACCATCACCGTGTCGCAAGGCCTGCAGGCCGGCGAGCGGGTGGTCCAGCAAGGCGTGCATACCGTCAGCGCCGGCGAGAAAGTGCGCGCCGTGCCGCTGCATGCGGAGGACGGCGCGTCATGAGCGAGCGTGAGGAAAGCCGTTTCAACGTAAGCGATCAGCGAACCCGCTCTTACGGCGCAGAAGCCAGCGAGGTACACCTGGTATTTTCAGCGCACTGAGGAGGCCATGGCT
>JAYFRU010000217.1:0-5734 GCA_040946965.1 Burkholderia sp.
ATTGTTAACAGGGGCTTCACCCCGGACCGTTGCGCGTAAACGTCACCGTGCCGCGGCTGATTTATGCAACAACGCCATCCCGCAGACGCTCGCCGACATTGCAAGTCACCGCTGGAATACGTCAACCCTGCTCGTCGACGTGTTCAATACCGTCGCCCTCACCGTGGTGGCGATGTTCGGGCACCTCGTGTACTGGAAACGCGCCGAGGCCGAAATTGCTCTCGATGGCGACGTGCCGCTGCAGGTGTGGTTCGGATCGAGCAAGGTCGGCACGTTAGCACGGAGCCGCTATACCCAGATTCAGCGGCTGATCTGGCTGGATCCCGATATCGTTCTTCGGCAGTGGGCCGCATGCGTATGGGACGTTGTCCAGACGGTACTCGCCATCGCGGGATTGTCCCCGTTCGTGCTGTGTCTGATCGCGGGCTGGACGTATGGCTGGTCAGTGAATGGGCTTGTGCAGTTTCTGAGCAGCTGGCCACCGCTGACCCTGCACGTCGTGCTCCAGGCAGCAATCGCGGTCTTGCAGGTGGCCTGGATGACGGTCACGGTGGTCGAGTTTTTGCATCTGTTCCGCTCGAGTCCCCGGCGCCCGCTCCCGGTGATTCACGACGCGCTCGAGCAGCGGCTGCTGCTGGAGGTCGGCTACGACGCCCGAGCGGGATTCCGACTGGTGGGTTCGAACGGCGAGGTACGCCGGTGAGCGTCATCCAGAAAGAGAAAACCCCGCTGTCACTCGACAGCGGGGCTCCTCACTTCCCGTTCTGCCGGACGCCCTACAGGCACGGCAGGCGCTTCGCCCGAAGCGGGATCGATCCTAGATCATTCACGTTCGTTTGGAAAGCCTTCGAATCGGTTCTGGGCATCGAACTCACCGCGTCAACGGTGAAGTCGCTGGTGCCCCACTGTCTCACCGGTTTCACTTCCCGTTTGGAGGGCCAACCGTTAGAATCGGACAAATTTTCGTCACGAATCATCTCTCAGGAGCGCTTGGCGCATGAATTTGTACTAAAAACCGGACGCACAAATGAAAAACCCCTGTCTGGAAACAGGGGCTTGATCATGATGACGTACGACAGAGAGACTGTCGAGGGCCATCGAATTGCGATAGCGGTGTCGTGATTCTAGCCAATCGAAACTCTCTGTCAAGCGTCGTCTGTCCGAACTCGTCTCTAAAAAATGAGCGACAGATGATACCAATCTCTTCCGACTGGCAGATTGGGCGTTTTGCATGGCAAACCCGCCCTCGTTTTATCCTTTCAAATCAGCGGGTTAACCCGAGATGTGGCGGATTCTTCACGAATCCCGGTCATGCCTCACTTCGCCGATTGACGGCTGACGCCTGCCAAAACTTTTTCCGGCCACCGGCCGGATCGGAGCGCGGACCCGCTTAAGGCCGCGCCGTGGAATACCCCTTCGCCGCATCGCTCCCGCCAGATCCATCCGGTCAGGCAGGCACCGCCGCGCCCGTCGACGTCGCGTCCGAACAGGATCTGTTCGGCGGCATCGTCGCGGCCGCGCTCGACGCGCACGCGGCGCTGCGCGCGCAGGGCGCAGGACTGAAGGGCGCACCGAAGCCGGCGGCCGCGCTGCCGGAGCGGATCTGGCCGGAAGACATTCCGCACCCGGCGCCGGCGAGCGCGCCGAAGCTGCTGCGCGAACTGAAGGTGCGGCTCGGCCGCTATCTCGACACACCGCAAGCGTGGCTGCCCCGGCTGAACATCGCGAACGGCAGCGCGCGCCAGCAGCGCAGTGAGCGGCGCGTCGCGTGCGTGCAGCTGATGCGCGCGCTGGTGAAGTTCTGCGACCTCGTGACGCTGCGTGTCGCGGTGCCGGGCAAGGATGGCTGGATCGACTTCACGCTGCCGTACCTGGCCGAGCAGGCGGGCCTATCGCTGCGCCGAACCGAGCGCGCGTTGCGCGATTTGATTCGCGCCCGGCTGATCAAGAGCCGCCCGCAGTGCGAAGTGCAGGAAAGCGAGCAAGGCGTGCGCTACCGCGGCTTCGCCGCCATCAAATACCTGACGCCGGCGCTGTTCGAACAGTTCGGCCTCGGCAAATGGCTGAACCACGAACGCACGCGTGCGCACCTGCGCGCGCAGCGCTGGCGCGATGCGCAGCGCAAGCGCGATCGCAAGGCCAGTGTCGCGGCCGTGCAGCACGGCGAGCAGCTGGTGGAGCAACTCAGAAATATCGAGTTACGCGGCAAGCAGCGCGCGCAGGCCAACGACGTTGGCCGCCAGGCCGAATTCGAGCGCATGGTTCAACTGCGCATGGGCCAGCTGAAAGAGCAACACCCCGACTGGGATCGCGATCGCTGTTACCGGGTCGCGCGACAGCAGTTGGCGCCGCCCGGCGACTAGGCAAACCTCCCCCCATAAACGTTCACCTATCGCGCAAGCGAGGCTGGTGCTCGTCCGTGCACAGAATTTCGAGCGATTTTGCGTCGCCGGCCACGGTTTTGCCGCGCCGTCGCGCCATTGACCGTAGGGAGGTGTGGATAACTTGAATTAATTGTCGGGTCGGATCGCATTTAAGTGTCGGGACTTATTCGTCGGGACTTATTCAAGTGTCGGGACTTATTCTCGTGTCGGGACTTATTCAGAAGCTATCTCTAACCAACCCCAAATCGACCGGCGGCTATGCCGCCACTTCACGCGGGCTTCGCCCGCTTGCATGGACACCCCCTCAAAACACAACCTCTCCCCTCCGGCAGGCACTAAGCCGCTGACGGCCTACGGCCGCCACCGACTAAGTGCGCGACAAAAGATTTCGGGGCGCGTCCAAGGCCCCACCCCGAAATCAGCGCGCGCTGTGAGCGCCCGACTGCCCGCTAGTTTCATCGCACCTTTATTGCCGAATAGTCTTCAGGAAAGGGGCTATAGCGCGCCATTGGCGATAGTTTGTGATTAATGCCGGACTTTCTGGTAGGTGCGATTCATCTGACATTGACGCTCTGAAACCCGTCTGATAGGGTTTTCCCCTGATTAGATGCGGAGGCGATTCCCGGCGTTGTTCCTCGACGAAGCGGCTCCCGATTACATATGCAGGGAGAACCGGACGTGTCGTTCGTCGACCAAATCCGCGCCGTGGCCGAGGGCATGCTGGGCTTCGGTGTTCGCCCGATCCGCACCGACTGGGGCCGCGATCGGCAAAAGCGCTATGACAGCGTGCTCGCACTGCTTTACGCCGAGACCGCCGAAGGGCTCATGAGCGGCCTGACCGCCCATCTTTACTACGCCTCCCCGCAGTCGGATCTGCCGGCATCGATGTTCATCGGCCTGCCGGTCGGTCTCGAGCTCACCGTCTCCGATGCCGGTCCGCTGCGGCGTATTCACGGTGTCCGAACGGCGCTGTCCCATTGAAGTAATTCCAGATGGAAATCGTCTTCGGCGCTTGCGACAGGAAATTGTTGATCGACGCGAGATCGACTGTGTCCGTCACGGTCGAACTGTAGGTCGATCCGCCGTTCGACAGCGACTGCAATTTCAGATTCGCATCCTGGCCCGCACTCACAGTGCCGCCCTGATTTGAAAGGCTGTTCGCTGTCAGGCTGAGATTGCGCCCCGCCGCGATCACCGAATTGGCGCCCGCCTGTCCGCCGGTCGTCGTCGTGGTCTCCGTCACGGTCGGCAAGGCTACCGTCATGCGTTTGATCGCCAGCTTGGAATTGTCCGACGTCTCGACGAACCAGAGATTCTGGACAATGCTGTTGCCGTTATTGCTTGTGCCCGTCGTCGTCGGTACGAGCACAAAATTGACCGAGCCCGTCGTGCCCACCGGTTGGCTGTTCTGCAGATGCTTGGAGTTCGTCGCGCCGGTCGGCGCCAGCGCGTCGGCGAGCGACACCTTTTGCGGCGTCTGGTCGAGCTGACAGCAAAAGCCGTTCTCCGCCGCGTAGAGATAATAGAAATCGAGCGTGTCGGTCCCAACGTTCAATGCCATCGTCAGCGCGGCATTGTCGATCGTCTTGCTGGTCGTGGTCGTCGCACTCGAACCCGACACGCCGGAGTTCTGGACGTTGTTCGCAGTGATCGACAAGTCATTGGTCGCCGTCAGCGAGCCGCCGGCATTCAGCAAATCGCCCGCCAAGGTGAGCGTGGCATTGCCGCTGCCGGCCGGGCTGTTGCTGTTCCCGACCTTCGTGGTCGCGCCGGTGTTGTCGTAGCTCGCCCCGGTGATAGCCAGCGCATTGGCCATCTGCACGGTGCCGCGGTTGAGCCCCGATCCGTTCAGTGTCAGGGTATTGGCCGAGACTGTGCCGCTCGCCTGATTCGCGAGCGATCCATTGATCGTCAGGTCGTTGGCGTTGATCGTGCCCAAGTTATTCAAGGCATTGCCCAGCGTCAGCGATCCCGTGCCCTGATTGATCGTTCCCGCATTTGTGATGCCTTGCGCGGCCGTGACCGTCACGGCGGTCGCCGGCAACGTCCACGTCCCGGAGTTGTTCACTGCCAGCGCGGACAGGTTCACGCCGTTGCCACCATTCACGGTGCCAAAGGTCGCCGCCGACGGATCGAGCGTTTGGTTCGGCAGGTTCAGCGTCGTGATGTTCTGCGCGAGAATTTTTCCGTTGGCATTTTCATAAGACCCATTGCCACCCGTGATGGTCACGGTTGTGTTGCCGATCGCGGCAGTCGGGTTGCTCACATTTCCCGCGAAGATCAGCCCGGAATTGCTCAAGCTGTTCGTCGTCAGGTTCAATGCGTTCGTTGCCATCAGCGAACCCGAGTTCGTCGTCGCGTTCGTGACGTTGAAATTCGCGGTCGGCGCGTAGATGGAACCGCTGTTGCTCAGGTTCGTTGCGTTGATCGTCGCGGTCTTCAGCGACGACAAGCTGCCCGAGTTCGTCACCGTCGAACCCGACACCGTCAAATTGCCGCCGGCCATCTGCGTGCCGACGTTCGAGACCGTACCGCCGTTCAGATTGGCGTCGCCCTTGAAGGCTGCGGTGCCGCCCGTCGTCAGGCTTTGCGTGCCAGTGATGTTGGTCGTGCCGCTCACCACGGCGTTCGCGGTCGTCACGTTCGCGCCGCGCAGGGTCGCGTTGCCGCCGACCGACAGTGCGGGTGCTTTCGCGTCGAACGGCGCATTGAGCTGGCCGGCCGACGTGTCAAGCACGTTCGTTGCCGTGGCGCTCAGATTGCCGCCGACGGCCAGCCCATTGGTCTTGATATTTGAGCCTGTCAGCGTTGCATCCTTTGAGACGGTCGTCTTGCCGTTCAGCGCCATCGTCTGACCTGCGTTCAATGTACCATTGCCAGCCGTTGAGACAGGTCCCGACGCCGTCAGGTTGCCACCCTTCGCGTTGATGTCCAGATCGCCAAGGCTCGTGACGCTGCCTTGCGTTGTGACGTTCGCGCCGGCCGTGATCGTCGTCGCGTTGCGCGACAACGCATCGCCGGCGAGCGTGGCGCTGCCGTTCGTTGCTGTCAGCGCGCTGCTACCAACCGCCGTCGTCGCACCGACGTTGAGGTTGTTCGTCGCCGTTGCAGACAGGTTATTGCCGGCCTGGATCGCGCCGCTGATGCCGATGTTGTTGCCCGCACTCAGGGCCATGTCGTTCGCCACATTGACGGCCCCCGTACCGGTGATGTCTCGTCCGGACGTCACGCTCGCGTTGCCGGCCCCGTTCACCGACAGGCCACCGTTCAGATTGGGGTTCTAAGCCGGAACCCCAGAAAATTCCGTCTTTTCACATTGTGAATTTCAATCGTATGCGCGGAGCCGATAC
>JAYFRU010000218.1:0-5722 GCA_040946965.1 Burkholderia sp.
ACGTTCCACCCCAGGAAACTGCCAGAGGCTCCAAATATCTCACCGAATCGAACGCAAATATCTCAGCGCGCTTCAGCCTCCAGCGGCAAGCCGGTGGCGGCCGGGGACATCGACCTGCTGGTGCGCGCGATGTCGATGGGCAAGCTGCATCACGCCATGATGGGCACTGCGGCCGTCGCGATCGGCACCGCCGCAGCGATTCCGGGCACCCTGGTCAATCTCGCGGCCGGCGGCGGCGAACGCGAGGCGGTGCGTTTCGGGCATCCCTCGGGCACCTTGCGCGTCGGTGCGCAGGCGAGCCGAGCCGGCGGCGAATAGGTCGTCACCAAGGCGATCATGAGCCGCAGCGCGCGCGTGCCTGATGGAAGGCGCGGTGCGCGTGCCGGGGGATGCGTTCTGAGCGGTGCCGGCGCGACGATCGATCGACGGAGGAGGCGGGTATGAAGGACGCGGGCTTGCCGCTCGACGGCGTCGAGGTGCTGGAGTTCGAGGGGCTCGGGCCGGCGCCGCTGGCCGGCTGGATGCTGGCGGCGCTGGGCGCGCGCGTCACGCTGGTGGCGCATCCGGGCGGTCGCGTCGGCGGGCCGGCCGGCCTGGGCGAGCAGGATGGCGATCTGCGGCGCGAGCGCAAGACCGTGATCGCATGCGACCTGAAGGCGCCGGGTTCGCACGAGGCGATGCTGGCGCGTATCGCGCGTGCCGACGTGCTGATCGAGGGTTATCGGCCGGGCGTGATGGAGCGGCTCGGGCTCGGGCCGCTCGATTGCGCGGCGCGGCGGCCCGCGCTGGTCTATGCGCGCATGACGGACTGGGGGCAGCACGGGCCGCTCGCCGAGCGCGCCGGTCACGATCTCAACTACGTCGCGCTGACGGGCGTGCTCGCGCTGGCCGTGAAGCCGGGCGAAGCGCCGGTGATCCCGCCGACCGTGATCGGCGATGCGGGCGGCGCGCTGGGCCTGGCCTTCGGCATTGTCAGCGCGCTGCTGGCGGCGCGCGCCAGCGGGCGCGGGCGGGTGGTGGACGGCGCGATCGTCGACGTGGCGGCGATGCTCGGCGCGCTGGCGCTGTGGGCACGGGAGCGCGGGCAACTGGGCACGCCCGATGCGGCGAGCCTGTTCCACGATGCGCCGTTCTATGCCGTGTATCGCTGCGCCGATGGCGCGCAGGTCAGCCTGGCCGCGCTCGAACCGGCGTTCTACCGGCAGTTCGTCGAGCGCTTCGGGCTCGACGGGGTGACGGTTGAGGCGCAGTACGAGCGCGCCGGCTGGCCGGCCTTGAAGGCGCGTTTTGCGGCACATTTCGCCGGCGAGCCGGCCGCCGCGTGGTGCGCGCGTTTCGAGGGCAGCGATGCCTGCGTCGCGCCGGTGCTCGATTTCGAGGCGGCCGCGCGGCATGCGCATCTGGTCGCGCGCGAGGTCTATTCGAGCACGGCGGACGGCGCGTGCGCGTGGCGCCGCGTTTCACCTGGCTCGGCGAGGGCGGCGAATTCGAGTGAAGAATGTCAAAGGGACGCTTTCGCGTCCCTTTGACATTCAGGATCCTGCACCTCGTCGCGAGGTGCGCATGGTCCCGTTCAGGCCGCCGATTCCTGCTCTGTGTCGGCCGCCCGTGCCTCGCTGATCCGGTTGATGGTGCCCTGCGCGACAGCCACCAGCCGCTCCTCCTTGCCGTCCACCACGAACACATGACACTGGCAGGTCGCCTGGCTGCGACCGCCGTACAGCAGCTTGGCGCGCGCCAGCAGACGGCCCTTCATGGCGGGGCGCAGGTAGTTGATCTTGTATTCGCCGGTGACCACCCGCGGGCCCAGCGCGAGCGCGCCCGCGAAGGTCAGCGCGTTGTCGGCGAGGTAGCTGAGCACGCCGCCGTGCACGAAGCCGTGCTGTTGCCTGAGCTCGTCGCGGATCGGCAGGCACAGCTCCACCTCGTCCTCGCCCATGGTCATGAGTTCCGTGCCGAGCAGCATGCTGAACGGCTGGGCCAGGAGCGCGCCGCGCGCGTGATCCACGATATCCGTCATCGACCTTCCTTCGCTGATGGGGCGTCGCGCCCCGCGCGGCCGACGGGGGCCGGCTGCCTGCGCTCCACTCTAGGAAGCGATCGGTCGATAAGCAAGGAGATTCGAGGAAAGCCTTGAAACAGTCGCGGCGGTCGCTGCGAAGCTCGACGGCGCGGCCTTCGGGGGCACGGGATTTGCGCGTGTGCGGCTCGAGGCGGCATGACGGCCGCCGCCTCGCCCGGCGTTCGCTGCCGTTATGCCGTGCCCGGCAGTGCCGCGTAGGCGGTCGCCAGATGATAGGGCGTGGTCGAGGGCATGTCGGCGCGCGATACCTTGCCGTCCGCGCCCCTGCATTCGTACCAGCCGCGCGGATGCAGGAAGCGCGTGGCGAAACGCTCGATCTGCAGCGCGAGATCGGGCGAGCCGGGGCGTGCGTCGCGGGTGGCCAGCGCACGCAGGTATTCGGCCTGCGCCCAGATCCGCTGGGTCGCGTCGAGGCAGGCGCCGCTCGCGTCGGTGGCCGCGCGGACGCCGCCCGTCGCTGCATCGACGCCGTGCCGCTCGGCGAATCCGTAGGCGCGCTCGAGCGCGTCGGGCAGGCCCGTCGCGGCGAGCCGCTCGCCGGCCGCGCTGACCAGGTAGTACCACTCGAATTGATGGCCGGGCTCGAAGCGGTTGCCGGCCGTGCCGAGCGGCAGTTCCGCGACGCAGCCCGTCGCGCCGTCGACGAAGTGCCGTTCGACGGCGCCTGCGGTGCGCAGCAGCGCGTCGTCGAAGGCACGGTCGCCGAACGCGTCGCCGGCCGCGAGCCAGGCCTCGGTCAGGTGCATCAGCGGGTTCTGCAGCGGGCCGCCGTCGAGCGGCGTGAAATCCTCGGCGCGCGCGGCGTCGAGGCAGGTCTCGCCCGCGCTCGGCGCGAAGCGCTCCTCGATCAGCGCGGCGGTGTGTTCGGCGTGCTGGCGCGCATCGCGGTTGCCGGAGGCGGCGAAGTAGCCGGCGCAGGCGAACACGATGAAGGCGTGGGTATAGAGGTCCTTGCCGCGATCGAGCGGCGCGCCTTGTGCGTCGACGCTGTAGAACCAGCCGCCGTGGCGCGGATCGCGGAAATGACGGCACAATCCGTCGAACAGCGCGTCCGCGTGCGCCAGCTCGCCCGCCCCGGCGAACACGAACAACTGCCGCGCACAGGCCATCGCGCGAAAGCGCGAGACCGGCAGCGGCGCGTGCGTGTCGGGTGCGACGGCTTCGAACGGAAGCCCGATGCCGGTGTCGAAACCGGGGCCGCGCCACAGCGGCAGCACGATTTCCGCGAAATGCCGGCGCAATTCGGCGGCCTGGACGGTGGTGGGGCGGGTAGCGGACATCATCGGAACTGAATTCGTAGGTCGATCAAGGTACGGCGCGGGCCAGGGGCCAGGGGCCAGGGACGGCGGGGCCCTGTATTCGGTCATTCGGCCAGCGACCGTATCGCGCCGACACAATAACAGGAAGAAGAGAAGGCATGCTCAACAACATCGAACTCGTCTCGCGGCTGGTGCTGGCCGCCGCACTCGGCAGCGTCATCGGTTTCGAGCGCGAACGCCTGTCCTGGGCGGCCGGCCTGCGCACCCACATGCTGGTCTGCGTCGGCTCCGCGCTGATCATGATCGTCTCCGCGTTCGGCTTTGCCGACGTGCTCGGCAAGCCCGATATCGTGCTCGATCCATCGCGGATCGCCGCGCAGGTCGTGTCGGGCATCGGCTTCCTCGGCGCCGGCTCGATCCTGATGCGCGGCGAGATCGTGCGCGGCCTGACCACGGCGGCCAGCCTCTGGTCGGTCGCGGCGGTGGGCGGGCGGGCTCTACGTAGCGGCGATCGCGGCCACCGTGATCGTGCTGGTGATCCTGGCCGGCATCAAGCCGCTGGAGAAGCGCTACATCACCGTGCGCCAGCGCCGGCACATGTCGCTGCTGGTGGAGCGCGGCACGCTGACCTTCGCCTCGCTGCACGCGGGGCTGGGCGCCGACAGCGCGCGCGTGAAGCAGTTCATCGTCCAGCAGAGCGAGGAGAACCCCGAATACGACGACGTGACGATCTCGCTGGCGCGTGTGTCGCCGGTCGAGTACGAACGGATCGCCAAGCAATTGCGCCACCTGCCGGGCGTGCAGGTGTTCAAGGAGCAGGAGGGCGCGACGGGCGCCGAGTGAGACCCGCGCGGCGCTCGCGGGCCTGCTCGGCACGTGGAACGGGGCCGGGCGGCGAGCGTGCGACAATGCATGCTTTCCGTCTCAGGTAACTTCCCTGCCCGCAGTCCGGGCAAGGCGCCTCCATCGCGCGAGCCTCGCGCCGGAAGCGTCCGGACATCGGGTGCGCAGCCACCGATCCATGACCGAATCTCGCATGCCTCCCCGTCCCCGTTCCCCCCGTTCGACGAAAACGACACGCCGGCGCAGTGTCGCTGCGGCCGGTGACGAGCGTCCCGCGCGCAACGCCGTGCGCGTCGACGACGAGGCCCGGGCACGGGAGGCGGAAGTCGCCGGCGAGTCGCAGGACAAGCAGGCGCCCGACCTGTTCGGCGACCTGCCCGCCGGTGGGCGGGGCACGCAGGCGCGCTAGGCGGCATCGGCCGGCGAGGCAGCCGATGCCGCAGCTCAGGAAGCGGTGGCCCCCGATACGCGGCAGGGCAGTTTCTTCGATGGTTTCGAATTGCCGGAAGCGGCGGCTCGGGATGAGACGCGGCAAGGCGACGAGGCGGGGCGCGAGACGCCGGCCGCCGCGCATGCCGCGACTCGAGGCGATGGTCCGCAGCTGGCGCCCGTCGAGGCCGCCGCCGCACCCGCGATGGATGCGAGCGAAGTGGCGCAGGCCGTGCAGGAAGCGGTTGCGGGGCACGCTGCCGAGGTGGCGATACCGGATCAGCCTGCGCCACAGGCGGTGGCCGCTCCCTCCGCCGTTGCCGGCGAGGAAACTGCGGCTGCCGCGCCGAGGGCCGCTGGTGCGAAGCGCACCGCCGCTGGCCGGCGCTCGGAAGCCACGCCGGCTTCGAGGCGGCGTCAGGCGGCTGCAAGTGCCGAGCAGGCTGCCCCGGAGGCTGGCGATTCGACGCGCGAGCCGTCGTTCGCCGCTGGCCAATCGGCCGCCACGCCGCCTGCCGATTCCGCGCCGGTGCCGGCTGCCGCGTCGGCAATCGACATCGAGGTGCAACTGCGTGCGCTGAACGAGCGTCTGCGCGCGGCGCAGAGCGAGGGCGTCGAACTGCGGCGCCAGGCCGATCGCGAGATGCGGCGCGTGAACCGGCTGCTGCGCGCCCTGGCGGTGGTGCTGGTGATCGTGATCGTCGCGCTGGGCCTGCATACGGCGGCGCTGTCGAACGCGCATCGCGACGCGGCCGAACTGCAGCGGCTGCAGCAGCGCGTCGATCGCGTGACGTCGCTGCAGGAAACGCAGCAGGCCGATCTGGCTGCCGCCCAGCAGCGGGCCGACGAACTCGGCGCCCAGGTCCAGCGCCTGACCAATCGCCTCGCGGTGGCCTCGCGCCAGCAGTCGGCGGCCGCCGCGCGCCGGGAGCGCCGCACGCGCTAGCCTTGCCGGGCTGCCCGCAGGCTCGCCCAGGCCGGACGTCTCGCGACGATCCGGCCTTTTTCATAGCCTGTTTCATGGTAGGCGATCAGCGAACCCGCTCTTACGGCGCAGAAGCCGGCGAGGTACACCTGGTATTTTCAGCGCACTGAGGAGGCCATGGCT
>JAYFRU010000219.1:0-5703 GCA_040946965.1 Burkholderia sp.
CAGTCCGTCCACATCGGCTGAGATCATGAGCAAAGGCATTACTCCGTCCTCGCGCCTGATTTATGCAACAACGCCGGATGTCGTCAAAATGACCGGGAGGCAAGCGGCATCGGGGATCAGGACGGGGGAGTCTCGAGAATCACGGGGTTTGTGGCCCTCGCGGATCGGCGAACCGCTCGCGCTGCTATCCGGTGTCGTCGAAGGCAGTTGTGCGCGCGTCGATGTAATTGGCGGTTACTGCTGCAATTGCTGTTCCCAATCACGTTTAATTGAACATGGTGGATGCGATATGTTGCGGCGGATTGCAAGGGCCCTTTCCGGCTTTCTGGGCAAAGAGAAGCAAAGTTTGGCTGCACATCCGGGTGCAGTAATCAGGGATGCCGACACGTCGATCGGTATAAATTTTGCCAGGGACGATAAGATTGCAGCCCTACTTCGCGGAGCAACTGCGTTACGCGATGCTGGAGATTGGAGTGGAGCAATTTTGAATTTGCAGGAGGCGCAACGCCGCTCTTCTACTTCGGCTGTTGACTATAGATTGACAGTCGATATCCGACTTGCGCTATTTCTACAAGGAGCAGGTCGATTCGATGAATCACTAGCCGAGATTCGGCGTCTGCTAGAGGCGATGCCTGAGAGAGTGAAACAGTATCGCGTGCATGGCGAGGCAGCACCTGTTGACTGGCGGAACCACTTCGAAGCGATAGATTATCGGGAGATATACGATGCCTTGCGCAAGATTCTCAAACGAGAGAAGGATCCTCGTCTGAAGAACTGCGAACAGGTATGGCGCAAGTGGCAGGCCCGATCGGTTGCATATTTCAGGAAGCTCATTTCTAGAGAACAGGTCTCCATTCCACGGCGACCGCAGCCGTTTATTTTTTAATTGCCACACCTCTGGCATTACCGAAGTCATCGCAGGGCTTGAGCAATCAGTCGTGCATCTCACATGCTCATCGCCGTTCCTTGCCGTATCTGTTCGCAACCGTCTCGCGCCCGCGAAGACGGGTTCCGAATTCTGCCCCGCTAACGGGCTGACGCCCCTCGCTGCGGCGAAGATACTCCCGTGCAATTTGACCAGCCTTGTAACGCGTTTAACGCGCGTTTCCTCGCGTTCCCGAAGCGAGGGTGAGGCGCACATGCGAACCGTTGCCCGATCGCGCGCGCCGAACTACCATTTCTCCCCTGCTGTCCACTTCTAGACGTGACCCCACGATAGCGGCGCGCACGCCGCAGGCAACATGGACGCGCGTTCATTTTCAGCGAACGCGCGCGACGGCACAGTGCCGTGCATGTCCAAGCCCAAGCCCTCTACCCCGACCATCGGCTACGCAGCCTGCGCGATCGACGTTCAGTCGTCGCTCGCGGGCAGCGCGCAGATTTTTCCGATGGGGACGTTTCGCGCCGACGATGGTAGTGGCCGTCCCGTCGAATGCGCCGCCTGGCGAATGACGCCTGAGATCGGCGCGCGCCTGGCGGCAGCGGCTGCCTCACGCACCACGCAGTACTGCTTCGACTACGAACATCAGATTCTGCGTGCGGCGACCAACGGCAAACCCGCGCCGGCCGCCGGCTGGTTCAAGTCGATCGAGGTGCGCGCCGATGGCGTATGGGCGACCGGAATCGAATGGACGCCTGCCGCGCGCGCGATGATCGAGGCCGGCGAATATCGCTACACCAGTCCTCTTTTCAGCTACGACAAGTCCACGGGCGACATCCAGTCGCTCGTCAATGTCGCGCTCACCAACACGCCCGCGCTCGACGGCATGAACGCCGTTGCCGCCAGCGCGCTTGCCGCACTCACCACGACCGCACCTGTACCGGAGAATTCCATGGACGAACTTCTGGAGCGCCTGCGCTGCCTGTTCAATCTGCCGTTGACGGCCACCGCCGAGGATATCGTTGGCGAGCTGGACAAGGTTAAGACGATGCTCACGGCCGGCGACGGCACCGGCACGGCCGCCACCTCCGTATCGCTGATCGCGTCGCTGACCAAGCTGCAATCCGATCTCGCGCAATCGCGCACGGCACTGGCAGCGGCCAGTGCTGCGACCGGCACACCCGACCCCGCGCAGTTCGTGCCGATGAGCGAGTTCATCACGATGCAGAACCAGGTCGCTGCGCTCTCGCACCAGCTCGAAAGCGGCGAGCGCGCCGAGCTGATGGAAGCAGCGCTGAACGACGGCCGGATCATGCTCGCGCAGAAGGATTACTGGGCCAAGCAGCCGATCGCCGCGCTCAGAGCCTATCTTGAAGTCGCGCAGCCGATCGCGGCGCTCACTGGCACGCAAACCGGCGGCCGTGCGCCGAACGGTGCCGGGCTCGCCGCGCTCACCGCCGACCAGGCAAAAATCGCGCGCGCGCTCGGCATCGACGAAGCCGAGTTCGCCAAGTCGCTGTCGCAAGGGGCGTGACATGACGAACCTCGTGATCGCGGCGCATCGCCAGGGGTTGCGCGTCGTGCTCGAAGCGCTGTACGTCAACCAAATCACCCGACCGAAGACATGCGGCCTGACTGAAGTCGAACTGGTCGAGCAGTTCGGCCCGGAGGTTGAAGCCATTCTGTGCGACCTGAGCGAGCGCGGCTACGTCGCGCGTTCGCAGACCGCGTGCTGGATCACGCTGGCCGGGCGCGACTATTTCGACGCAACCGATAGGGAGTAATACGACATGACAGCTATCACTGTAGACCGCGACACCCCTCGGCGCGAAGCCGTCACGTTCGACTATCCCGCCAAGGGCGGTGTCGTCTCGAACGTCGGCGTGATGATCGCGATCGACTCGGGCACCGGCTTTGCCGCACCGGCCACGGGCGCGGCCACCGAAACCATCGTCGGCGTGAACCAGTACAACGTCGATACAACGAAGCTCGCGAACGGCGCGCTTACGCTCAAGGTGCGGCGCACCGGATGCTATCGCTTCGCGAACGACCCGACTGCTGCCTACACCACGAAGGATATCGGCACGCCCGCGCACGCGCTCGATAACGCCACCGTCAGCAAGAGCGGCAAGGCTGCTGCTGGCATCGTGCGCGACATCGACGCAAACGGCGATGTCTGGATCGAACTGTAACCGGAGCCCACTACGATGGAACTGAATCAAGCCAACTACCGCGCGCTCACGCTCGCCTTCAATACGGTGTTCCAGAACTGGTTCACGCAGACGCCGACGACGTGGGACCGCTTCGCGATGCGCACCGAGTCGACCACGGCCGAAAGCGTCTATCCGTGGCTCGGCCAGACTACGCAGTTTCGCGAATGGCTCGGCGATCGCGTGATCCAGAACCTGACGCTGCACGGCTTCACGATCCGCAACAAGGCGTTCGAGAACACCGTGGGTGTCGATCGCGACACGATCGACGACGATCAGTACGGCGTATACAACCCGCTGTTCGCGCATCTGGGCGCGGATGCAAAACGCCATCCGGACATGCTGGCCTACGCGCTGCTCAAGCAGGGCGAGACGGCGCTGTGCTACGACGGCCAGCCGTTCTTCTCGGCCGATCATCCGGTCGGTCAGCAAGGACGCGAGGTGTCGGTATCGAACGATCTGGGCGGCAACGATCTGCCGTGGTATCTGATCGACGCGAGCAAGCCGATCAAGCCGATGATTATGCAGTTCCGCCGCGACTACAAATTCGTCGCGCTCGACAAGGTGGACGACTGGCGCAACTTCATGGCGAAGGAACTGCTGTTTGGCGTCGACGCGCGTCTGAACGTCGGCTTCGGCCTCTGGCAGCTCGCCACGCGCAGTGCGCAGACGCTCACGGTCGATAGCTATGCAGCAGCGCGCGCGAGCATGCACAGCATCAAGAGCGATGCCGGCGCGGCGCTGAACGTGACGCCGAACCTGCTGATCGTGCCGCCCCAGCTCGAAGAGAAGGCGCGCCTGATCATTCATGCGGACATGATCAACCAGACCTCGAACATCTACAAGGGCACTGCCGAAGTGGTCGTGTCTCCGTATCTCGCCTAATTCCGGGAGTCCAACATGGCGATCAAAGAAATCCAGGTTCTGCGCGTCGTGCCGATGACGGGCCGGGAATCGTACCGCTCGTGCGGTCGTGCGTTCCCGCGTCACGCGACCGACATCCCGCTCTCGG
The DNA here is from genome assembly GCA_040946965.1 of Burkholderia sp. GTDB lineage: Bacteria > Pseudomonadota > Gammaproteobacteria > Burkholderiales > Burkholderiaceae > Burkholderia. The sequence continues at coordinate 4,103 of JAYFRU010000219.1, forward strand.
AGCTGACGAAACACGAGATCGAAAAGCTGAAGAAAGACCCGAATCTGTCGGCGACCGATGTGACGCTGAAGGTCGAGGTGCCGGTTGACGACGGGAACGGTGGTGAGGCCGGCAGGCCGGAAGGCGACGCCACCCCGTCGCCGGTGAAACCGGCCGCGCGCGGCGCGGGCGCGAAAGGCTAACTCGGTATGAGCTACGCGACGCTCGCGGACATGCAGGCGCGTTTTCCGGAGCGCGACCTGCGCGCGGTGACCGACGAAAACAACCAGGCGATCGATCCGGTACGCGTGCAGCGCGCGCTCGACGACGCGAGCGCCGAGATCGACGGCTATCTGGCGATGCGCTACACGCTGCCGCTCGTCGATGTCGTGCTGCTCACGCCGCTTGCGACGCCTGCCGTCCTGGTGCGTGCCTGCTGCGACATCGCGATGTACGACATGCAGACGCTTCGGCCGCTCTCGGACATCAAGGATGCGCGTCAGCGTTACGAGGACTGCCTCAAGATGCTCACGCTCATGGGGCGAGGCGACGTTCAGATCATCGGTGCGCAGCTGCGCAACGGCCAGGCGACCGAACCCAAGGATGCGAGCCTGTCGCCGGGGGCGACCATGATCGTTTCATCGCGGCAGCACGACATCTTCGGCAGGCGGCATCGATGACGAACTCGGCCCGATTCATCAAACCGATCGAAGATGGCCTGCTCGCGCAGGTGACGGCAGCCTTCACGAAACCGGGCGACCAGCATCCGTGGCTGAAGGTCGAGGCATGGCCGACGCGCCCGGAAGGCTACCGATTGACGGCTGCGGGCGACATCTTCGTCATCTACAAGGGCGGCACGTATCAGGTTCGCGCGACTGGCGAGCAGTTCTACGAGGATGCGCTGAAGTTCGAGATCGTGCTGCGCGCGCGCACGTTGCGCGATCACGACGGCGCATACGAGATGCTGGAGACGATTCGCGATGCGGTATGCGGCCGGCGTCTGCCGCAGTCGGCGGACGTGACCGTGCCGCTGCGCGACGACTTCGCGGACTACGGCGAAGGCGTGTTCGCCTACGCACTTCTCGTGAGCGTGCCCGTGTTGATCGTGCAGGGTCGCGATCGCGGCACCGGTCCATATCTCCAGTCGCCGGTCGGTGGTCGCATCGGCAGCATCTATTTCACGAACACGGCGTCGGCCGATACACCGCCCGCGTTGTCGGGCACGCTACCGCCGAAGACGCCGTAACGAAACCTCGCTTTCATCTGGGAGAACCGTATGGCCCGTTATTGCTACAGTGGCCCGCCGACCGGCATCACGATCGGCAATGAAGAATTCATGCTGCATACCGGCAGCGAAATCGATCTGCCCGATTGCGCGGAGGTGGAAACGCTCCTCGCGCTCAAGCGGCTGGCGATCCTGCCGCCGGCGGAAGCTGGCGCGACCACGGTGAAGCCGGTCGCACCGCCCCAGTCCCTGCCTGCTGCGCAACCCGCTCAGCCCGCACCCCAGTCGAGCGCGTCAACCGATGCCGCGCCCGCCAAAACCAAGGGAGAAATGATATGAACGCCTCCCACCCGTGAATGGTGGGAGCAAAGAAGGAAGGTGGACCCTCACGGGACAA
>JAYFRU010000220.1:0-235 GCA_040946965.1 Burkholderia sp.
CGGCGGGCTTGCGCGTGACGATCCCGCAGCCGGGCGGCATGGAATCGCTGAACGTGGCGGCCGCCGCGGCGGTCTGCCTGTTCGAACAGTGCCGGCAGCAGCGCAGGCGTTGATACGCCGAGCGGGAAGGCCGGAAGGCAATCGCCAAGGCGGCCACCCGATGCGAATCGGGTGGCCGGGTTTTAATGGGCGGGTCAGTAGGTGTTCCGGGGGCGGGTGATTTACTGCAGGAAGG
>JAYFRU010000220.1:245-5684 GCA_040946965.1 Burkholderia sp.
CCGCGCGCCGCGGCGCCCCCCCCGCCCCGCGCCCCCGCGCCCCCCCCCCCCCCCCCCCCCCCCCCCCCCCCCCCCCCCCCCCCCCCCCCCCCCCCCCCGCTTTTTCATGCGTGGCTCAGTAGGAGAGCCGGTCGAGCTTGATTTCCTGCAGGATGGTGGTGGCGATTTCCTCGATCGACTTGTGGGTCGACGACAGCCAGCTGATCCCTTCGCGGCACATCATCGCCTCGGCCTCGTTGATCTCGTAGCGGCAGTTCTTGGGCGAGGCGTACTTGCTGCCCGGGCGCCGCTCGTTGCGGATCTCGGAGAGCCGCTGCGGGTCGATCGACAACCCGAACAGCTTCTCGCGATGCTTGGAGAGCTCGCCCGGCAGCTTGCCGCGCTCGAAATCCTCGGGGATCAGTGGATAGTTCGCCGCCTTCACGCCGTACTGCATGGCCAGGTAGAGGCTGGTCGGCGTCTTGCCGCTGCGCGACACGCCCACCAGGATCACGTCGGCCTCGACCAGGTTGCGGTCGGACTGGCCGTCGTCGTGCGCGAGCGAGAAGTTGATGGCCTCGATCCGCGTCTTGTATTCCTCGGTATCGGCGTTCTGGTGGCCGCGGCCCATCGCATGCGTCGACTTCAGCTGCAGTTCCTGCTCGAGCGGCTCGACGAAGCGCTGGAACATGTCGAGCACCAGCGCGTTCGAGCGCTTGACGATCTCGTTGGACTCGCTGTCGACCAGGGTGGTGAACACGATCGGCCGGCGCCCCTCGAGCTGCGCCGCATCGTTGATCTTCTGCACCGTCAGATACGCCTTGTCGGGCGAGTCGACGAAGGGCACGCGCACGTGCCGGAATTTCTGGTCGAACTGGGACAGGATCGAATGCGCGAAGGTTTCGGCGGTGATCCCGGTGCCGTCGGAGACGATGAAAACGGTAGGAAGCATGAAGAATCGGGAGACGAGCGTGGCGCAGTGGCGCAATGGCGGCCCAATGGCGGCCTCGAGCGGGCCGGAAGCGGCCATTCTAGCAGGGCGTCCGCGCCGCGCTGCCGCCCCGGTGGGCCGCGCCGGCCGGCTTCGAGGCAGCGATCGAAGCCGGTTCGTCACAGCGGCGGGCCGGCAGGGTAGAATAGTGGCCAACCTGTTGGATAAGCCGTTGCGAAAAGACGTCACGTTCCCGTCTTTTTTACCGAGGCTGGCTTGAGTTCCCGGCAAATTGGGCGATTTGTCTGTTATTTCGTCCTTCTGCCGGGATTTTTACAAGCCGCGTCGTGCATTGCGACCGCTTATCCAACAGGTCGTGCGATGCGCGCTACCGCTTCCTATAGGCGGCCGCGCCCGAGCCCAATCGCCCGATCGTGAATTTTTTTCACACTTAGGGGCTTGTATGACTAACGCAGCAAACGTCGCAAAGGACCAGGCGTATGTAATCCCGTTCGAGCAGTTGCGGATGACCGATGTCGAGATCGTCGGGGGCAAGAATGCTTCCCTCGGCGAGATGATTAGCCAGCTTTCCGAAGCTGGCGTTCGCGTACCCACGGGTTTCGCGACCACAGCGCTGGCCTTCCGCGACTTCCTCGCCCACAACGATCTCACCGAACGCATCGCCAAGCGCCTCGAGTCGCTCGATATCGACGACGTGAAGGCGCTCGCCGTCGCGGGCGGCGAGATCCGCAAGTGGATCGTCGACGCGCCGCTGCAGCCGCGTCTCGAAGCCGAAATCCGTGAACAGTTCGTGGTGCTCTGCCAGAGCTCACCCGAGGAACTGTCGTTCGCGGTCCGTTCCTCGGCCACCTCGGAAGACCTTCCCGACGCTTCGTTCGCCGGTCAGCAGGAGTCCTACCTCAATGTCGAGGGGATCGAGGACGTGCTCGACTGCATGAAGCACGTGTTCGCCTCGCTCTACAACGATCGCGCGATCTCCTATCGCGTCCACAAGGGCTTCACGCACGCCGAGGTCGCGCTGTCGGCCGGCGTGCAGCGCATGGCCCGCTCGGACGTGGGCGCGGCCGGCGTGATGTTCACGATCGACACCGAATCGGGCTTCAAGGACGCCGTGTTCGTCACCTCGAGCTACGGCCTGGGCGAGACGGTGGTGCAGGGCGCCGTGAACCCGGACGAGTTCTACGTCTTCAAGACCACGCTCGCACAGGACAAGTACCCGATCATCCGCCGCTCGATCGGCTCGAAGCTGATCAAGATGGAGTTCACGCAGCCGGGCGAGCCGGGCCGCGTGAAGACGGTCGACGTGCCGGGCGAGCAGCGCAACCGCTACTCGATCACCGACGAGGACGTGATCGAGCTGGCGCGCTATGCCGTGATCATCGAGAAGCACTACCAGCGTCCGATGGACATCGAGTGGGGCAAGGACGGCCGCGACGGCAAAATCTTCATCCTGCAGGCACGCCCGGAAACCGTGAAGAGCCAGGCCAGCGGCAAGGCCGAGCAGCGCTTCAAGCTCAAGGGACAGTCGCAGGTGCTGACCACCGGCCGCGCGATCGGCCAGAAGATCGGCGCGGGCCCGGTGCGCGTGATCCAGGATCCGTCCGAAATGGAGCGCGTGCAGCCCGGCGACGTGCTGGTGGCCGACATGACCGATCCGAACTGGGAGCCGGTGATGAAGCGCGCCTCGGCGATCGTCACGAATCGCGGCGGGCGTACCTGCCACGCGGCGATCATCGCGCGCGAGCTGGGCGTGCCGGCCGTGGTCGGCTGCGGCGACGCCACCGAGATCCTCAAGGACGGCGCGCTGGTCACGGTGTCCTGCGCCGAAGGCGACGAGGGCAAGATCTACGACGGCCTGCTCGAAACCGAGGTGACCGAGGTCCAGCGCGGCGAACTGCCGTCGATCCCGGTCAAGATCATGATGAACGTGGGCAATCCGCAGCTCGCCTTCGACTTCTCGCAGCTGCCGAACACCGGTGTCGGCCTGGCGCGCCTGGAGTTCATCATCAACAACAACATCGGCGTGCACCCGAAGGCGATCCTCGAGTACCCGAACATCGACTCGGACCTGAAGAAGGCAGTCGAGAGCGTCGCGCGCGGCCATGCCTCACCGCGTGCGTTCTACGTCGACAAGCTGACCGAGGGCATCGCCACGATCGGCGCGGCCTTCTATCCGAAGCCCGTGATCGTGCGCCTGTCCGACTTCAAGTCGAACGAGTACAAGAAGCTGATCGGCGGTTCGCGCTACGAGCCGGACGAGGAAAACCCGATGCTGGGTTTCCGCGGCGCCTCGCGCTACATCGCCGACGACTTCGTACAGGCCTTCGAGATGGAGTGCCTCGCGCTCAAGCGCGTGCGCGACGAGATGGGCCTGAGCAACGTCGAGATCATGGTGCCCTTCGTGCGCACGGTGAAGCAGGCGGAGCGCGTGGTCGGCCTGCTGGCCAAGTACGGCCTGAAGCGCGGCGAGAACGGTCTGCGCCTGATCATGATGTGCGAGGTGCCCTCGAACGCGATCCTGGCCGAGCAGTTCCTGGAGCATTTCGACGGCTTCTCGATCGGCTCGAACGACCTGACCCAGCTCACGCTGGGCCTGGACCGCGACTCGGGCATGGAGCTGCTGGCGGTGGACTTCGACGAGCGCGACCCGGCCGTCAAGTTCATGCTAAAGCGCGCGATCGACACCTGCCGCAAGCTCGACAAGTACGTCGGCATCTGCGGCCAGGGCCCGTCCGATCACCCGGACTTCGCGCAGTGGCTCACCGAGGAAGGCATCCTGTCGATCTCGCTGAACCCCGACACGGTGATCGAGACCTGGCAGGCACTGGCCAAGACGCAGAAGTAAGCGGTCTTTGATATCAGCAGCCCGGCATTGTCGCCGGGTGCCGATGTCGGCACGGCTCTGTGCTATAAACACCCCGGTAGCTACCGGGGTGTTTTCATTCAGGAGATCGCGATGCTGTCAGGCCAACTGATCTGGTGGATCGGCGTCGGGGTGCTGGTGGTCGCCGAACTGATGACAGGCACCTTCTATCTGCTGATGGTGGCGATCGGCTTCGTCGCCGGCGGCCTGGTGCATCTGGCGGGCGGCGCGCCCCATGCGCAGCTCGCTGCGGCCACGCTGGTCGCGGTGGTCCTGCTGGTGGTGTTGCGGCGCTCGCGCCTGGGCAGCCGGCAGAAGCGCGACGCCTCGGCCAATCCCGACATCAATCTCGACATCGGCGCGACGCTGAGCGTCGAGCATTGGCAGGACGGTCGGGCCCGCGTGCCGTATCGCGGTGCCGACTGGGACGTCGAACTCGCCGCCGGCGAGCGCGACGATGCGCAGCTTTATGAAGTGCGCGCGTTACGGGGAAACTGTCTGATCGTGGTCGCGAAGCCCCGGGGCTGAGAGCCCGGTGCGATACTTCGATTTGCCAACAAAACGAGGAGGCTGGTTCATGGATGCGCTGATTTTCTGGGCGGTATTGCTCGTCATCGTGTTCGTCGTGCTGTCGAAGACGGTCAAGATCGTGCCGCAACAACATGCCTGGGTGCTCGAGCGCTTCGGCCGCTACCACGCCACGCTGTCGCCGGGGCTCAATATCGTGCTGCCCTTCGTCGACCGTATCGCCTACCGTCACGTGCTCAAGGAAATCCCGCTCGACGTGCCGAGCCAGATCTGCATCACGCGCGACAACACGCAGCTGCAGGTGGACGGTGTGCTGTACTTCCAGGTGACCGATCCGATGAAGGCGTCCTACGGGTCCAGCAACTTCATCCTGGCGATCACGCAGCTCTCGCAAACCATGCTGCGCTCGGTGATCGGCAAGCTCGAGCTCGACAAGACCTTCGAGGAACGCGACTTCATCAACCACAGCATCGTCTCGGCGCTCGACGAGGCAGCCTCGAACTGGGGCGTCAAGGTGCTGCGCTACGAGATCAAGGATCTCACGCCGCCCAAGGAAATCCTCCACGCGATGCAGGCCCAGATCACCGCCGAACGCGAGAAGCGCGCCCTGATCGCCGCCTCGGAAGGGCGCAAGCAGGAGCAGATCAATATCGCGGTGGGGGCGCGCGAATCGGCGATCCAGAAGTCCGAGGGCGAGCGCCAGGCCGCCATCAACCAGGCGCAGGGCGAGGCTGCGGCGATCCTGGCGGTGGCTGAGGCCAATGCGCAGGCGATCCAGAAGATCGCGCAAGCAATCCAGTCTCAGGGCGGCATGGACGCCGTGAACCTGAAGGTGGCCGAACAGTATGTGAGCGCCTTCGGCAATATCGCTAAGCAGGGCAATACGCTGATCGTGCCGTCGAACCTGTCCGACCTGAGCATGGCGATTGCTTCGGCGCTCACCATCGTCAAGCGCGGCGGCGCGACGCCGGCTCCCAAGGCTTGAGCCGCGGCTGGCCGGCGGCCTGTCCGGGCGGCATGGGCTGCCCGATTCGTCTGATCCAATCGAGTAGGGGACGGGGTTACCCCCGTCGCCCTCTCACACCACCGTACGTGCGGTTCCGCATACGGCGGTTCA
>JAYFRU010000221.1:0-5678 GCA_040946965.1 Burkholderia sp.
CCCCCCCCCCCCCCCCCCCCCCCCCCCCCCCCCCCCCCCCCCCCCCCCCCCCCCCCCCCCCCCCCCCCCCCGGTCGCATTGCATCCCCACGATTTTTCGAGACCCGCCATGTTGCGATTTGTGTTGCGCCGCATCGGCATGGTGATCCCGACCTTCATCGGCATCACCATCCTTGCGTTCGCGCTGATCCACCTGATACCGGGCGATCCCATCGAAGTGATGATGGGCGAGCGCGGCGTCGCCCCGGCGATGCACGCCGAGGCGATGCACCGGCTCGGCCTCGACCAGCCGCTGCCGGCCCAGTATCTCCACTATCTCGGCCAAGCGCTGCATGGCGACCTGGGCCTGTCGATCATCACCAATACCAGCGTGATGGGCGAGTTCATGGCGCGCTTTCCGGCCACCGTCGAGCTGTCGATCTGCGCGCTCGCGTTCGCGCTGCTGGTGGGCCTGCCGGCCGGCGTGTTCGCCGCGCTGCGGCGCGGCACGGTGATCGACCACGGCGTGATGGGCACCGCCCTGACCGGCTATTCGATGCCGATCTTCTGGTGGGGCCTGATCCTGATCATGGTGTTCTCCTCGACCCTGGACTGGACGCCGGTGTCGGGCCGCATCGCGGTCGAGTACGACATCTCGCACGTGACCGGGTTCATGCTGATCGACGCGCTGCTCGCGCCCGACGAGGGCGCGTTCCGCTCGGCGGTGAGCCACCTGATCCTGCCCTCGATCGTGCTCGGCACCATCCCGCTGGCGGTGATCGCGCGCATGACGCGCTCCGCGATGCTGGAGGTGCTGCGCGAGGACTACATCCGCACCGCGCGCGCCAAGGGCCTGTCGCCCGCGCGCGTGGTAGTGGTCCACGCGCTGCGCAACGCGCTGATCCCGGTGGTCACCGTGATCGGGCTGCAGATCGGCACCCTGCTGGCTGGCGCGGTGCTCACCGAGACGCTGTTCTCCTGGCCGGGCGTGGGCAAGTGGCTGATCGATGCGATCAGTCGCCGCGACTACCCGGTGGTGCAGGGCGGCATCCTGCTGATCGCCACCCTGGTGATCATCGTCAATCTCGTCGTCGATCTGCTCTACGGCGTGCTCAACCCCCGCATCCGCCATACGAGGTGATTCGATGAGCGAACTCCCCGACGCGCTGCCGTCGGTCGCCGCCGGCGGCCGCCTGCTCGCGCTGCAAGAATTCTGGCATCACTTCGCCCGCAACTGCGGCGCGGTGGGCGCCGGCCTGATCGTGCTGGTGCTGGTGGCGATCTTCGCGCCGCTGATTGCGCCGCACAGCCCGATCGAGCAGTACCGCGACTTCGTCAAGATCCCGCCCGCCTGGCTCGACGGCGGCAACTGGCGCTTCGTGCTCGGCACCGACGAGGCCGGCCGCGACATCCTCTCGCGCCTGATGTACGGCGCGCGTCTGTCGTTCTGGATCGGCCTGGTGTCAGTGGTGCTGGCGCTGATTCCCGGCGTGGTGCTGGGCCTGGTGGCGGCCTTCTTCCAGCGCTGGGCTGACACGCCCGTGATGCGCGTGATGGACGTGCTGCTGGCGCTGCCCTCGCTGCTGCTGGCGGTGGCGGTGGCGGCCATCATCGGCCCGGGCCTGACCAACACCATGCTCGCGATCGCGATCGTGGCGCTGCCCGGCTACGTGCGTCTGACGCGCGCCTCGGCGCTCGGCGAGCTGCAGAAGGAATACGTCACCGCCTCGCGCGTGGCCGGCGCCGGCACGCTGCGCCTGATGTTCTCGCAGGTGCTGCCGAACTGCACCGCGCCGCTGATCGTGCAGGCCACCCTGGGCTTCTCCTCGGCGATCCTCGACGCGGCCGCGCTCGGCTTCCTGGGCTTCGGCGTGCAGCCGCCCGCAGCCGAATGGGGCGCGATGCTGGTCTCGGCGCGCGACTACATCGACAACGCCTGGTGGATCGTCACCATGCCGGGCCTGGCGATCCTGATCTCGGTGCTCGCCATTAACCTGCTCGGCGATGGCCTGCGCGACGCGCTCGACCCGAAACTGAAACGGATGGCCTGAACATGAACGATCTATTGACCATCCGCAATCTGGCCGTCAACTTCAACGGCCTGCCCGCAGTGGACCGCATCAACCTGTCGGTCGCGCCCGGCGAGGTGGTGGGCGTGGTGGGCGAATCGGGCTCGGGCAAGAGCGTGACCATGATGGCCCTGATGGGCCTGGTCGACGCGCCCGGCATCGTCAGCGCCGACGAGGTCAGCTTCGACGGCATCGACCTGCTCAAGGCCAGCCCGCGCCAGCGCCGGCGGATCATCGGCAAGGACATCGCGATGGTGTTCCAGGATGCGCTGTCGAGCCTGAACCCGAGCTACACGGTCGGCTATCAGATCCGCGAGGTGCTGAAGCTGCACGAGGGCCTGCGCGGCGATGCGTTGAAGAAGCGCGCGCTCGAGCTGCTCGACCAGGTCGGCATCCCCGACGCGAAGAACCGCATCGACACCTTCCCGCATCAGATGTCGGGCGGCATGAACCAGCGCGTGATGATCGCCATGGCGGTGGCCTGCAACCCCAAGCTGCTGATCGCCGACGAGCCCACCACCGCGCTCGACGTGACCATCCAGGCCCAGATCATGGACCTGCTGGTGTCGCTGCAGAAGGAGCGCGGCATGGCCCTGGTGCTGATCTCGCACGACCTGGCGGTGGTGTCCGAGGTCGCCCAGCGGGTGGCCGTGATGTACGCCGGCGAGGTCATCGAGACCAACCGCGTGCCGGACATCTTTGCCGCGCCGCATCACCCGTATACTGAGGCGCTGCTCGCCGCGATCCCCGAGCACAACGTCGGCGCCGAATGGCTGGCCGCGCTGCCCGGAATGGTGCCGGGGCGCGACGACCGCCCCTCGGGCTGCCTGTTCGCACCGCGCTGCAAGTACGTGGTCGAGGCCTGCCACGCGGCGCGCCCGGCGCTGGCCGAACTGGTGCCCGGCGACGCCGCGATGCGCGCGCGCTGCATCAAGCCCTTGAATCTCCAAGCGATCGATCCGTCGGGAGGCGCACGATGAACGCAGTCCACGCTGAAGCGCGCGCCGTCGGCCGCGATGATACGGTGCTCGTCGCCGACGGGCTCGCGAAACACTATTCGGTGCGCTGCGGCATGTTCGGCCAGGCCACCGTCAAGGCCCTCAACGGGGTGTCCTTCACGCTCGCGCGCGGTCGCACGCTGGCGGTGGTGGGCGAGTCGGGCTGCGGCAAGTCCACCCTGGCGCGCCAGCTCACCATGATCGAGACGCCCACCGCCGGCCATCTGCGCATCGACGGCGAGGACGTGGCGGGTGCCAGCGGCGAGACCATCGCCGCGCTGCGTCGGCGCGTGCAGATGGTGTTCCAGAACCCGTTCGCCTCGCTCAATCCGCGCAAGACCGTCGAGCAGACGCTGGGCGAGCCGCTCGCGATCAACTCGAAACTGGGGTCCGCCGAGCGCGCCGGCCGCATCGCGCAGATCATGCGCACCGTCGGCCTGCGGCCCGAGCACGCCAAGCGCTATCCGCACATGTTCTCGGGCGGCCAGCGCCAACGCGTGGCGATCGCGCGCGCGATGATCCTCGATCCGCAGATCGTGGTGGCCGACGAGCCCGTCTCGGCGCTCGACGTCTCGATCCAGGCGCAGATCCTGAACCTCTTCATGGACCTACAGCAGCAGTTCGGCACCAGCTACGTGTTCATCTCGCACAACCTGTCGGTGGTCGAGCACGTGGCCGACGACGTGATGGTGATGTACTTCGGCGCGGTCGCCGAGCTCGGCGACAAGGCCACCCTCTACGCACGGCCGCGCCATCCGTACACGCGCGCGCTGATGTCGGCCACGCCGGCGATCTTCGAGTCCGACCGGCGCATCCAGATCAAGCTGGAGGGCGAGCTGCCCTCGCCGCTCAAGCTGCCCTCGGGCTGCGCGTTCCATCAGCGCTGCCCGTACGCGATCGAGCGTTGCCGCGCCGAGGTGCCCGCGCTGCGGGAGGTCGATGGACGGCAGGTGGCCTGCCATCGCGCCGAGGAGGTTGGTGACGGGAATGCCTGAAGCCAGGGCAGCGGCCACGCGCGGCGCGGGGCAGCTCGCGCGCCGTTCGCAGCTTGGCGGCGCGCGGATGCGGCGGCGTGCCTCGCATCGGCGCGCGCGGGCGGTGGCCGGTGCGATGCTGGCCGGCGCCTGCCTGCTGGCCGGGCTGGCCTGGCCGGCCAGCGAGGCGCTGGTGCAGGGCGGCGCGGTGCACGCACCGGTGAACGGCGCGCGCCTGCCGCCCAGCCTGTCGCTGCCTGGCTTCCATTCGCCGCCGCCCGATCCGACCTTCTCCAGCGGCACGGTGCGCGCCCAGCCGGCGCGCATGCCTTTCTACGTGGCCACCCGGGGCAAGACCACGATCTACCTGCTCGGCACCCTGCATGTCGGCGATCCGGCCGACTACCCGCCCGCCCAGCCGTTTCGCCGGCCGATCCTGGCGGCGCTGGCCGCCTCGCCGGTGCTCGCGCTCGAGCTGTCGCCCGACGACCTGCTCGAGTCTGCCGACGATGTTTCGAAATACGGCAGCTGCCGTTATCCCTGCCTGCCCGAGCCGCTCTGGCAGCGGCTCGCGGGCCGGCTGCGGGGCAACCCGGCCGCGCTCGACGGGATCCGCCGGATGCGGCCCTGGCTGGCCGCGCTGGTGGTGGAGACCTACGATTCGCTGTCGGCCGGGCTGCAGACCGAATACGGCACCGAGGCGCAACTGCAGAACGTGTTCCTGAAGAAGAAGGGCGCGCGCGTGGTGGGGCTGGAGACGCTGGCCGAGCAGATGCGTGCTTTCACCGGGCTGACGCTGGCCGAGCAGCGCGAGATGCTGGCCCAGGACATTACCCAGACGCCGGCGCAGAACGCCGCCGACGTGCAGGCCTTGCACCGGCTGTGGCGCATCGGCGATGCCGACGCGGTGTCGGCCTGGGCCAATGCCAAGACCGAGCGGCTCGCCCATTCGCGGGCGCTGGCCGACGCGGTCGACAACAAGATCGTCTACGAGCGCAACCGCCGCTTCACGGCGCGCGCGATCGCGTTGGCGGGTCCCAACCGGCCGCTGTTCGTGGCGATCGGGGCGTTACATCTCGGTGGCCCCAAAGGTGCGATCGAATTGTTAAAGCGGCAAGGTTTTCGCGTGGACGCCAGTTGATGATGGGGAAAACCCACACTTTTACCGATTTTCGCGATTTGGCGATTGACATGAAACATTGTCAAAACTATTCTCCGATCTACAACAGGATTGACACTGGAAGTACAAAACACTATGGAGTAGTAGCACTATAAAAAGCGCGAGGAAAGCTTTGCCGGCACGTGTTGACGTGCCGGCAAAGGCCACCGGCAGTACGCTAGGCCAATCGACAAAGAAATACGAGGCACGCTTTGAGCGTGGTTGAAATTGGGCGTTCCGCCGCCCGCCCGGCCGTGGTCAGAGCCGGCAAGCGGCGGGCGTGTTTTAAGCCAGTTTCCGTAGTTGCCCCTGTATCTCAGGACAGTCGGACACCGTTAAGTTGATGAGACCGGAGCACGCCTGAACTCGCGAGGCGAGCGGTATTTCAGGGCTTTGTGCGGGTGGCACTCATTGTAGTGCTCGAAGGCGTTGTTGCATAAATCCGATTTGGCGCGGTGACGTTTACGCGCAACGGTCGCAGCGAGGCCTCTGTTAACAAT
>JAYFRU010000222.1:0-5676 GCA_040946965.1 Burkholderia sp.
TCCGTGAGCTGCCTTCTATAACGTCCTCAGCTACGCCAGCGATGACCGCCGAGCCGAATAAATCAGCGTTTCCCTAGGTGCGGAGAAATTCGCGCTTACCTCGCAGGACGTGGTGGAGCGCGAGGACGGCGAACGCGCCTTCACGCACCCGCGCGACGGCCATCTGGTCTACCAGCAGACCACGCTGAAGCCCGCCCACCGCGAGGACCTGAAGTTCGTGGTGCTGATCCCGGGCGCGCCGGCCGACGCCGGCCGTCACGCCGCGATCGAGCCCGGCACCGCCTCGCCGCGCTGAACCCGGGACGCCGGGCGGCACCCGGCCCGCCCGCACACCGTTCCGCCCCCGCCGCCGGCCGGGCCGGGCACCGCCGAATGCTAGAATCCGCTTCTGCTCTGCGGCTCGCGCCGCTCCACCCTCCTTACGAATCGCCATGACGTCCCAATTGCACAAAAAGGGCGAGGCCTGGTCGGCCCGCTTCTCGGAACCGATGTCGGAACTGGTCAAGCGCTATACCTCGTCGGTGTTCTTCGACAAGCGCTTGGCCCTGGTCGACATCGCCGGTTCGCTCGCGCACGCGAAGATGCTCGCCGCGCAGAAGATCATCAGCGCCGACGACCTGGCCGCGATCGAGCGCGGCATGGCGCAGATCCAGGGCGAGATCGAGCGCGGCGAATTCGAGTGGCAACTCGACCTCGAGGACGTCCACCTGAACATCGAGGCGCGCCTGACCGCGCTGATCGGCGATGCCGGCAAGCGCCTGCACACCGGTCGCTCGCGCAACGACCAGGTCGCCACCGACATCCGCCTGTGGCTGCGCGGCGAGATCGACCGCATCGGCGAGTTGCTGGTCGAGCTGCGCCGCGCCGTGCTGGCGCTGGCCGAGCAGCACGCCGCCACCATCCTGCCGGGCTTCACCCACCTGCAGGTGGCGCAGCCGGTCACCTTCGGCCATCACCTGCTCGCCTACGTCGAGATGTTCACGCGCGACGCGGGCCGCATGCGCGACTGCCGCGCGCGGGTGAACCGCCTGCCGCTGGGCGCGGCCGCGCTGGCCGGCACCAGCTACCCGATCGACCGCCACGCGGTGGCCGCCACGCTCGGCTTCGACGGGATCTGCGCCAACTCGCTCGACGCCGTGTCCGACCGTGACTTCGCGATCGAATTCACCGCTGCGGCCGCGCTGGTGATGACGCATATCTCGCGCTTCTCGGAGGAGCTGGTGCTGTGGATGAGCCCGCAGGTGGGCTTCATCGACATCGCCGACCGCTTCTGCACCGGCTCGTCGATCATGCCGCAGAAGAAGAACCCGGACGTGCCCGAGCTCGCGCGCGGCAAGACCGGCCGCGTCAACGGCCACCTGATGGCCCTGCTGACGCTGATGAAGGGCCAGCCGCTGGCCTACAACAAGGACAACCAGGAAGACAAGGAGCCGCTGTTCGACACCGTCGACACGGTGGCCGACACGCTGCGGATCTTCGCCGAGATGGTGGCCGGCATCACGGTCAAGGCCGAGGCGATGCGCGCGGCCGCCCTGCAGGGCTTCTCGACCGCCACCGACCTGGCCGACTACCTGGTCAAGCGCGGCCTGCCGTTCCGCGACGCGCACGAGGCGGTCGCGCACGCGGTCAAGGTCTGCTACGATCGCGGCATCGACCTGGCCGACCTGACGCTCGAGGAAATGCCGAACGTCGCCCACCTGATCGGCGACGACGTGTTCGGCTACCTGACGCTGGAAGGCTCGGTGGCGAGCCGCAACCACCCGGGCGGCACGGCGCCCGAGCAGGTGCGCGCCGCGATCGCGGCGGCCCGCGCGGCGCTCGACTGAGCCCGGCAGGCAAGCCCCGCCCAAACGAAAACGGACGCCTCGGCGTCCGTTTTTTCATGATGCGCGCCGGCAACCAGCCGGCCTCACTTGTTGTTGACCGTCTCCGACAGCCGCTTGAGCGTGGCCACCCGCGCGCCGATCAAGTCGACGCGCTGCTCCTCGCTGATCATCGGCGTGGTGGCGTCACGGAAGCTCACCCAGGCGAGCTGGGCGCGCACCAGCATCGGCCGCGAACGCGCCGGCATGCGCTTCTGCAGCTTCACGTAGTAGCGGTTCAGGTCGAACAGCGCATGCTCGCAGGCCGCATCGTCCGAACAGGCCCGCACGCGGTGCACGGCATCGGCGCCGCCGTTCGGCCGGGCATAGCGATCGGCCGCATCGCACAGCGACAGCGCGCGGTCGCGCACCGGCTGGATCCGCATGTCGGCGCTCGCCATCGCGTACATGGTGCCGCTGGTGGTGGCGTAGACGGCCTGCGTCAGCAGGGTCTCGTCCTTGCGCCACAGCAGCCAGCGCCGCTGGCTTTCCTGCCAGCCGCGCTTGGCGGCAGGCGGCGCCACGTTCGTCAGTTGCTGGAAGGCTTCGTCGACGGCGGCGAGCCACTTAGTGCGTGCCTCGTCCATGCACTGGATCTGGCCGACCGTCGAGGAGCGATCGCGCCGCGCTAGGCACTGGCGCATCGCCACGTCGACTGGATCGGCGGCCGCGACCTCGGCCCGAGCCGGCACGGCCGCGCCGAGCCAGCCCGCGAAGGCCAGCGCCACCGCGAAGGCACCGCGCGCGCGCCAGCCGCGCGGCAGGGCAGAAGTCTCGAGCCGGCTCATCGTCAATCGCGCACGCAGTCGACGTAGTACTCGACGCGGCCGTTCACTTCCTCGGCCACCAGGCCGTGCACGTCGGTGTGGAACCCCGGGAAACGCTCGTTGAAATCGCGGGCGAAACGCAGGTAGTTGACGATCGTGGCATTGAAGCGCTCGCCCGGGATCAGCAGCGGAATGCCCGGCGGGTACGGCGTGAGCAGGATGCTGGTGACGCGCCCTTCCAGCTCGTCGAGCGGCACGCGGTCGATCTCGCGGTGCGCGAGCTTGGCAAACGCGTCCGAGGCCTTCATCGCCGGCTCCATGTCCGAGAGGTACATCTCGGTGGTCAGGCGCGCGATGTCGTTGGCGCGATAGACGTCGTGGATCTGCGTGCAGAGGTCGCGCAGGCCGACGCGCTCGTAGATCGGGAACTGCGCCACGAACTCGGGCAGCACGCGCCAGAGCGGCTGGTTGTTGTCGTAATCGTCCTTGAACTGCTGCAGCTCGGTGACCATCGAGTTCCAGCGGCCCTTGGTGATGCCGATCGTGAACATGATGAAGAACGAGTAGAGGCCCGTCTTCTCGACGATGATGCCGTGCTCGGCCAGGTACTTGGTGATGATCGCCGCCGGGATCCCGGTCTCGCCGAACTCGCCGTCCACGTCCAGGCCCGGGGTGATGATGGTGGCCTTGATCGGGTCCAGCATGTTGAAGCCTTCCGCGAGCGGGCCGAAGCCGTGCCAGCGGTCGTTCGGGCGCAGGATCCAGTCCTCGCGCGAGCCGATCCCTTCCTCGGGCAGCGTGTCCGGGCCCCACACCGAGAAGAACCAGTCGTCGCCGTATTCGGCATCGACCTTGCGCATCGCGCGGCGGAACTCGATCGCCTCGGCGATCGACTCCTCGACCAGCGCGGTGCCGCCGGGCGGCTCCATCATCGCGGCGGCCACGTCGCACGAGGCGATGATGGCGTACTGCGGGCTGGTCGAGGTATGCATCAGGTAGGCCTCGTTGAAGCGGTGCTTGTCGAAGGTGCGGTTCTCCGAGTCCTGCACCACGATCTGCGAGGCCTGCGAGATGCCGGCCAGCAGCTTGTGGGTGGAGTGCGTGGCGAACACCAGCGAGCCGGTGCGCGGGCGGCCCGCGCCGATCGCGTGCATGTCCCGGTAGAACTCGTGGAATTCCGCGTGCGGCAGCCAGGCCTCGTCGAAGTGCAGCGTGTCGAGCAGGCCGCCCAGCAGGTCCTTGATGTGCTCGACGTTGTAGATCACGCCATCGTAAGTGCTCTGGGTAATCGTCAGGATCCGCGGCTTGGCGTTCGAGTTCTTCTGCAGCGCCTCGCGCGCGAACGGGTTCGCCTCGATCTTCTTGCGGATGTTCTCCGGCTTGAACTCGTCGCGCGGGATCGGCCCGATGATGCCGAAGTGGTTGCGCGTCGGCGTCAGGAACACCGGGATCGCATGCGTCATGGTGATCGCGTGCAGGATCGACTTGTGGCAGTTGCGGTCGACCAGCACGATGTCGCCGGGCGCCACGTTGGCGTGCCAGACGATCTTGTTCGAGGTCGAGGTGCCGTTGGTGACGAAGAACAGATGGTCGGCGCTGAAGATGCGCGCGGCGTTGCGCTCCGAGGCGGCCACCGGGCCGGTGTGGTCGAGCAGCTGGCCGAGTTCGTCGACGGCGTTGCAGACGTCGGCGCGCAGCATGTTCTCGCCGAAGAACTGGTGGAACATCTGGCCGAGCGGGTTCTTCAGGAAGGCCACGCCGCCCGAGTGCCCCGGGCAGTGCCACGAGTAGGAGCCTTCGTCGGCGTACTTGACCAGTTCCTTGAAGAACGGCGGCGCCAGCGAATCGAGGTAGACCTTGGTCTCGCGGATGATGTGGCGCGCCACGAACTCCGGCGTGTCCTCGAACATGTGGATGAAGCCGTGCAGCTCGCGCAGCACGTCGTTCGGGATGTGGCGCGAGGTGCGCGTCTCGCCGTACAGGAAGATCGGGATGTCGGCGTTGCGGCGGCGCACTTCGGTCACGAAGGCGCGCAGTTCCAGGATGGCGGTGGCCAGTTCGGGCAGTTCGCCGTCCGGGCCGGTTTCCCCAAGCATCAGCTCGTCGTCGTCGATCGACAGGATGAAGCACGACGCGCGGCTCGACTGCTGCGCGAACGAGGTCAGATCGCCGTAGCTCGTCAGGCCGAGGACTTCCACCCCTTCCTTCTCGATCGCTTCGGCAAGTGCCCGGATGCCGGAGCCCGAGATGTTCTCGGAACGGAAATCTTCGTCGATGATGACGACGGGAAAACGAAACTTCATGGGCGAATCTCCAAAAAGAACGACCGCAGCGCGCGAAGCACAGCGGTCACCCGGTCACTGGTTGGCGTAGCGGGTAATACAATCAGATCAGGTTTTCGGCAGCGTGACACCGCGCTGGCCCTGGTACTTGCCGCCGCGGTCGGCGTAGGACACCTCGCAGACCTCGTCGCTCTCGAAGAACAGCACCTGCGCGACGCCCTCGTTCGCGTAGATCTTGGCCGGCAGCGGCGTGGTGTTCGAGAACTCGAGCGTCACGTAGCCTTCCCATTCGGGCTCGAACGGCGTCACGTTGACGATGATGCCGCAGCGCGCGTAGGTGGACTTGCCCAGGCAGACCGTCAGCACGGTGCGCGGGATCCGGAAGTATTCGACGGTTCGCGCCAGCGCGAAGGAGTTCGGCGGGATGATGCAAACATCGCCCTTGAAGTCGACGAAGGAGCCCTCGTCGAAGTTCTTAGGATCGACGATGGTCGAATTGATGTTGGTGAAGATCTTGAATTCGTCGGCGCAGCGGATGTCGTAGCCGTAGCTCGAGGTGCCGTAGCTGACGATCCTGCGCCCGTCCTCGGACGCGCGGACCTGGTCGGGCACGAAGGGCTCGATCATCTTGTGTTGATCGGCCATGCGCCGGATCCACTTGTCGGACTTGATGCTCATAAAAAGCGGGCTTCGCGGAAAAGTGTGATGGGGAAACGCTATTTTTCAGATTCGAGGCAGCATGCAAGTGAGGATCTTCAAGCGCAG
>JAYFRU010000223.1:0-5669 GCA_040946965.1 Burkholderia sp.
CCTCAAACTCGGCTGCTGCTTGATCTGCTGGAACACCTTGCAGCGAACTCAGAAGTCTTTATGAAACCGTCTCTTACAGCATTTACGCCTGCTCTTGCTGGGTCGCTGCGGTGCGATCCTTCGACACCAGCTTTTCCTTGATTCGAGCCGACTTGCCCGAACGCTGACGCAGGTAGTATAGCTTGGCGCGACGGACATCACCGCGACGCTTGACGACGATGCTCGCGAGCAGCGGCGAGTACGTCTGGAACGTACGCTCGACGCCTTCGCCCGACGAAATCTTGCGGACGATGAAAGCCGAGTTGAGGCCACGGTTGCGCTTCGCGATCACGACGCCTTCGTAAGCCTGAACGCGCTTGCGGTTACCTTCCACCACGTTCACGTTCACGATCACCGTATCGCCGGGGGCGAATTCGGGGATCGTCTTGCCTGCGAGCGCGCGCTCGATTTCTTCCTGCTCAAGTTTTGCGATCAGATTCATGACTGACTCCCAATGCCATCTTGTCGGCGCTAGCGCCCGTCCGTTCCCGAACTCGGCCCCGATAGAGGATGGATTCACAACTGGCGCCGTGCACGCGTGCACGACACCGCCTTGGTTCCCGGAGCGCCGCCGGAACGCCTCAGTTCGAGGCCTTCCTTGCGGCCTTCGCGAGACTTGCGAGCCAGGCCTCGTCGGCCCGGCTCAACCACTGCTGGCGGCGCGCCCGTTCGATCAGGTCGGGGCGCTTCAGCCATGTATTGCGCAACGCTTCCTGGCGCCGCCACTTCTCGATCTCCGCATGATGGCCGCCAAGCAGCACATCGGGCACGCGCAGGCCATCGTATTCCTCGGGGCGCGTGTAATGCGGGCAATCGAGCAGGCCATCGACGAAGCTGTCCTGCACGGCCGATTGCGCGTCGTTCAACACGCCGGGCAACAGCCGCACCACCCCATCCATCAAGGCCATCGCCGGCAGTTCGCCGCCCGACAGCACGAAATCGCCGAGGCTGATTTCCTCGTCGACGCAACGATCGAGCAGACGCTGGTCGATCGCCTCGTAGCGGCCGCAAAGCAGCACCACGCCGGGCTCGTCAGCCATCCGCACCACTCGTTCATGGGTGAGCGGCGCGCCTTGCGGCGACATCATCACGACCCGCGTGGACGCGATCCCCTGCTCGGCCTGCGCGGCCTTCGCCGCGCCGATCGCCGCTTCCAGCGGCTTGGCCAGCATCACCATGCCGGGGCCACCGCCGTAGGGACGATCGTCGACCGTGCGGTAGTTGTCGGTCGTGAAATCGCGCGGGTTCCACGTGCGCAAGCCGAAACGCCCCTGCTTGACGGCCCGGCTGGTGATACCCCAGTCGGTCAGCGCATGGAACATCTCGGGAAAGAGCGTGACGACATCGAACTGCATCGCGCGCTCCTTTGCGTCGTTCATTTCAGTAATCGGCTTCCCAATCGACGACGATACGCTTCGCCGCCTGATCGACCACCTTCACGTACACGCCGACGAACGGGATCAGCCGCTCGCCGCGCACGGGCTTGCCATCCTTGCCACTGGCCGGGTAGTCGACCCGCATGATCGAATGCACACCGTTGTCGATCATGTCGCCGACGCGGCCGAGCTCGACGCCCGCCTCGTTGACGACATCCAGGCTGATCAGGTCGACCCAGTAGAATTCGTCTTCTTCGAGCGCCGGGAAATCCTCGCGACGCACGTAGACACGGTAACCACGCAAGGCCAGCGCCTGATCGCGATCGGCCAGGCCGGCCAGATGCGCGACGACGGTATCGCTGTGGACCTTGGATTGCGTGATGCCGACGGCCAGGCGCTCAGCGCCCTTCTCGAACCACCAGGTCCGGGCCTTCAGCAGCGCATCGCCGCCGCGACCGGCACCGGCATGCGGCGCGATCTTGACCCAGCCCTTCAGGCCGTAGGCGTCGACGATCGCACCGACCTCGACCGCATCGTCGGGCCAGGACTGCGCCACCGCGATGCGGCCCGGGGCTCGCCCCGGCTTACCGCCTGCTGCCTCCGGTTTCGCGTCACCCTTGGCGGGTGCGCGCTCTGCCGGCTTGCGGACGAACACGCCAAACGTCGAAGCTTCGCGTGTGCCGCGCTTTGCATCACCGGATGAATCGTGACCGGACATTCAGACCACCTCGCGGCCGCGACCACCGGAAAACGGCGCCATATGACTCAGGCAGCCGGTTGTGCCTTTGCCGCTTCCTTCACGAGGCGGGCGACGGTCGGCGACAGTTGTGCGCCAACGCCTTGCCAGTACGTCAGGCGATCCTGAACGATACGCAGCGATTCGCCCTTGGTGGCGACCGGGTTGTAGAAACCGACGCGCTCGATGAAACGGCCGTCACGACGGTTGCGCGAATCGGTAGCGACGATGTTGTAGAACGGGCGCTTCTTCGAGCCGCCGCGAGCCAGACGGATGATAACCATATGAAGTCCTTCGGAAAACCGAGTTCGAAACTGGAAACTGCTTAAACACGAGATTATAGCTGGAAACTGACGGTATAACAAACACTTACCGTACAAAAAAGCGCGGAGCCCCGAAAAGCCGGCCCGCTGCCGATTCCCGTCCGAACGCCTACACTGGCTGGACCGTGCCGCCGCGCACGCTCTTCCCGGATCGTCCATGCGCGCTTCCGCCCCTCGCTTCACGCCTCGCCTTGCCCCACACCGCCCGTTCGCCGCCGCGCGACGCTGCCTGCAGGCCGCGTGGGCACCGCCTGCCTGTCCGCTTGCCTCGCGCTGGCGACAAGCCGCGCCGAGGCTGCACCGCCAGTCGAACGGCTCAAGCTGCCGCCCGGCTTCCACGCCGAAGTGTTCGCCGCCGATCTCGCGAACGCCCGCGAAATGGCGTGGTCGCCGCATGGCATCCTGTACGTGGGCTCCACCGAGGGCAGCGTGCATGCGCTGGTGGTTCGCGACGAGCGCGTGGTGGCCAGCGGGTTGGAGATACCGGTCGGCGTGGCCTGGCGAGACGGCGCGCTCTATATATCCGCGATCTCGCGGATCCTGCGGCTCGACGCGATCGACGAACAGCTCGACAAGCCGCCCAAGCCGGCGGTCGTCACCGACAAGCTGCCAAGCGATCGACAGCACGGCTGGAAATTCATCGCCTTCGGGCCGGACGGCAAGCTCTATGTCCCGGTCGGCGCGCCCTGCAATATCTGCGAGCCGGATCGCGACCGCTACGCGATGATCGGCCGCATGAACGCCGACGGCAGCGATTACCGGACCTTCACCTGCAGCGTGCGCAATACGGTGGGATTCGACTGGCACCCGGCCACGCACGAACTCTGGTTTACCGACAACGGCCGCGACATGCTCGGCGACGACGTCCCCGACGACGAGTTGAACCGTGCCCCGCGCGCCGGCCTCGACTTCGGTTATCCCTATTGCCACGCCGGCGACGTATTCGACCCGCAATACGGCAAGGGGCACCCGTGCAGCGGCTTCACGCCGCCCGCGTTGAAGCTGGGTGCGCACGTCGCCGCGCTCGGGATGCGTTTCTATACCGGCTCGATGTTTCCGGCCGACTACCGCAACGCGATCTTCATCGCCGAGCACGGCTCCTGGAACCGCAGCAGCAAGTCCGGTTACCGCGTGGTGCGCGTGAGCACGGGCGCGGATGGTGGCAAGCCGCGCATGGAGGTGTTCGCGCAGGGCTGGCTGCAAGCGGGCGAACAGGTCTGGGGACGCCCGGCCGACGTGCTTCCGCTGCCCGACGGCTCGCTGCTGATCAGCGACGATTACGCCAACGCCATCTACCGGATCACTTATACCGGGCACTAGCTCGGCCGGGTGACCGACCCTTCATCGCATCGTAGAATGCTTGATGGCATCGCCCCGGCGGTGATGCCGTCCTCAAGCCGCCCAAGTCCCGTTCGCGCCGTCCCTGCCCCGGTCCGCCATGCCATCCCAGTCGCCGCGTTTCCGCTCGAAGACCCTCGCCGCCGCCCTCGCCTTCCTGTTCGGTTCGCTCGGTGCGCATCGTTTCTATCTGTATGGACACCGCGACCCGGCAGGCTGGGCACACCTGCTCGGCAGCGTGCTGGGCGTGCCGGGCCTGCTGCTGCTCGCCGCCACCGCGCGCGCCTCGCTGCTCGGCTGGTGCCTGACCGCGCCCGGCGCGATCTCGCTGTTCGCCGCCTTCCTGACCGCGATCGTCTATGGGCTGCGCGCCGACGAGAAATGGGATGCGCAATTCAACGCGCAAAGCGATCGCGACAGCCGCTCCGGCTGGACCGTGATCTTCGTGGTGATCTTCTCGCTGCTGACCGGTACCTTCCTGCTGATGACGGCGCTGGCGCTATCGTTCCAGACCTATTTCGAATCACAGGTTCAGGCCGCCAAGGAGCTGTCGCAGTAGGCGGCTGGCTGGTCGGCCCGGCTAGAACAGGCTCAGCTGCGGGGTGGCCGGCGCCTTCGGCCACTCCGGCGCGCGGAACTGCGTGAAATCGAGGATGCCGCGCGTGCGCTCGCTGAGCCCGAGACGCTTGACCGCCTTCTGGAAGCGCTGCTTCAGCAGGTCGGCCCAGAGCCCTTCCCCCTTCATCCGGCTGGCGAAGTCGGACTCGTAGTCCTTGCCGCCGCGCATGTCGCGCACCCGCGCCATCACGCGCTCGGCCCGGTCGGGGAAATGCGCGCCCAGCCACTCGCGGAACAGCGGCGCCACCTCCCAGGGCAGGCGCAGCACGATATAGCTCGCATGGGTCGCGCCGGCCTCGGCGCAGGCCTCTAGCACGCGCTCCATGTCGGGCTCGGTGACGAACGGAATCACCGGAGCGATGCTGACTCCCACCGGCACGCCCGCCTCGGCCAGCGCGCGAATCGTGCGTAGCCGGCGCGAGGGCGTGGCCGCGCGCGGCTCCAGCGCACGCGCGAGCTCGGCATCGAGCGTGGTGATCGTGACGGCCGCCATCACCTGGCCGCGCGCCGCCATCGGCGCGAGCAGGTCGACATCACGCTCGATCAGCGAGGACTTGGTGATCGCCGCGAAAGGCTGACCGTGATCGTGCATCACCTGGATCACCTCGCGCGTGATGCCGCGTTCGCGCTCGCAGGGCTGGTAGGCATCGGTATTGACGCCGAGCGCGATCGGCTCGGGCACGTAGCCGCGCTTGCCGAGCTCGCGCTCCAGCAGTTCGGCGGCATTGACCTTGGCGTAGATCCGGCTCTCGAAATCGAGCCCGGGCGACAGGCCCAGGTAGCTGTGGGTCGGCCGCGCGAAACAGTAGATGCAGCCGTGCTCGCAGCCGCGATACGGATTCAACGAGACGTTGAAGGGGATGTCGGGCGAGGCGTTGCGCGCCAGGATGCTCTTGGCGCGCTCGTCGAACACCTGGGTGCGCAGCGCGGGACGCGCCTCGTCTTCCTCGCCGAGCCAACCGTCGTCGACACCCTCGCGCTGGTCGGTCTCGTAGCGGCCCTGCAGATTGCCCACGGCGCCGCGCCCCTTGCGCGGCACGGGCGGCGCCACCGGATATTCGGTATCGGATCGATCGCTCATCACGCCTCTTGGTCACGGCAGGCGCAAGCGAAATATTGCTGCGCCGGATACTGTATATCTATAAGGGCTATCCATTTAGCTCCACCATCCCGCATTATGATAATTGAGCTGGCTTTGGTAGCCGTTGCCCAATCTGACGGTAGGTGACTGGAACAGCC
>JAYFRU010000224.1:0-5662 GCA_040946965.1 Burkholderia sp.
ATCGACCCGTTCGCGCACATAGAAGCCGCTGCGCGGGCGCACCGAGATCATGCCGGCATCCTCCAGCAGATACAGCGCGTGCGTGACCGTCGCGCTGCTGGCCCGGAAACGCGCGCACAAGGCGCGAATCGAGGGCAGCTTGTCGCCGGGGCGAAGCGGGCCTGCGCAGATTTCCTCCTGCAACTGAAAAGCCAGCTCGCCGTAGCGAGTCGATCGATCCCACATGTACCGGTCCACCTGATTGCCTTGATCGCTGCCGCCGAGCGTGCTGATGTCGGCGCCCTACCCGGCCGCGCGGTGCCGGACCGGTCATTCTGCGCCCCGTCCATGCCGGGCGCCAGCCTCAGGCCGGGCCATTTGTACCGCCGCAACGCCATGCCCGGCGCATCTGTCTCCCTGTTCCAACGGATACAGCGCGCTACCCGACGCCGCCGGGCGGCTCCCGCGTGGTCGGCCGCCCCTGCCCCGATCGAGACAGGAATACAGATGCGCATGCAACGGGCGTGAATCCGTCGGAGCAGCGCGGTCTGAAGCTATCGGCGCGCCGGGCCGCCGAGCAGAATCATCTGGCCGGCCTTGCTTCGAGGCCGCCCATGTTTGCCAGGACACTCCGATCATGACGCCGCTGCCCCCCGCCACCCACGCGCCCTGCCCGACCGGCGCCTGCATTCGTCAGGAAACCCGATCGAGCCGCTGGCTGGCGCGCCTCGTGCAGCGCTTCCTGCAAAAACCGCGTGATTCGGCCGCCGATCACGAGGCGCCCGCTACGCCACCCCCGGTCAGCGAGGAGAGCTTCGCGATCGACGAGGCCACCTGGCGTCAGGTGCGCCATCTCTGGCATGTCTGAGGGAGCTTCGTCTCCGACGGCTATGCCATCGCTGCGTTGGTCTCCACACCTCTCGTCCTGACGAGTTCACGCCGGAGATCCGGCTCGGCACCGGGATCCGGGCCTCGCGGCAGCGACTCGAATCACGCCGCAGGAACTGGATGCCGGTGCCGGAACGCGGATGAGCGCGCCCCGCTCGACGCCTTCGACGCTCGCTACCAGCAGCATCAGGTTCATCGATGCGATCAGCCGAGCCTCCTCGCCGCTGCCTTGCCCGTACCGTTCACGCACATCGGCCTCGCCAGGCAGGCTCGCCGTTGAATCGATACGGAGTCCTGCACGGTTCTTCGGTCACGCACCAGCCGGGCAACGACCCGCGCCGCGCCGGCTTACCGCAGCGCATCACGTCGGTCGATGCGTCGACGACGCATGCTGCAGCGCACATCGAGAGAGCGGGCGGTAAACGAAAAAACGGCCGGGCTGCTTCAGCACCGGCCGTTCTTGCAAGTTCGGCGATTCACTCGTTCTCGTCGAAAACATAATGACCGAACTTGACCTGCTTGGTCCGGATGTAGCGTTCGTTTTCGTCGCGCACCGGCACGGCCAGCGCGACGCGTTCGCACACGGGAATGCCTTGCGCGACGAGCGTGTCGAACTTCTTCGGGTTGTTGCTCATCAGCCGCACCGAACTGACCTGCAGGATGCGCAGGATGGCGGCTGCCGAATCGTACTCGCGTGCGTCGTCGGGCAGGCCGAGGTCACGATTCGCCTCGACCGTGTCGCGCCCCTGCTCCTGCAGCGCATAGGCGCGGATCTTGTTGCTGAGGCCAATGCCGCGCCCCTCGTGACCGCGCAGATACAGCAGGACGCCGCGTCCCTCTGCGGCGATATACCGCAGAGCCAGAGCCAGTTGCTCGCCGCAGTCGCAGCGGTAAGATCCGAACACGTCGCCCGTCAGACACTCCGAATGCAGGCGCGTAAGCACCGATTGTTGCCCTGCGACATCGCCGACCGCGAGCGCCAGGTGTTCGGCCTCGCTGCCGGCCACGCGAAACGCATGGGACATGAAAGTGCCGTAGCGGGTGGGAAGCGTGGCCGACGCGACGAGGGTCACACATTCGTCGGCTGGACGCTCGTCCGCAGACGGCGAGGAAGGTTGCGAAGACATGGAAAGAATCGAAAAATCGGAGTTAAGGAATGTTCTGAGTGGCGCGCAGCCGGAGTTTACCGCTAATCTACGCAATGCGTTCTTCACCGTGTCCGCCCGCGCGGGCACTTCCACGCTGGTTCCCCCGGGCATGGCTTGCGCCCGGTTTCCGGAGATCGTATGAGCACAACCGTCGCGAATATTCTCAAATCAAAGCCCGATGCCGGCCAAACGGTGCACACGATCGGCAAGAATGATTCCGTCTACGACGCCTTGAAGCTGATGGCCATCAAGGGAATCGGCGCCCTGGTGGTAAAGGAAGGCGAGGACATCGTCGGCATCGTCACCGAGCGCGACTACGCCCGCAAGGTCGTGTTGCTCGAGCGTTCGTCCAAGGACACGCGCATCGAGGAAATCATGACCGTCAAGGTGCGTTACGTCGAACCGTCGGAAACCAGCGACCAATGCATGGCGCTGATGACCGAGCATCGCATGCGCCACCTGCCGGTACTCGACAAGAACCGCCAGCTGGTCGGCGTGATCTCGATCGGCGACCTGGTCAAGAGCGTGATCGCCGAGCAGCAGAACACCATCAAGCAGCTCGAGCACTACATCCACGGCACCCCGATCGACTCGGAATAAGCCGCAGCCGGACAGGCGCAAAAAATGCCCAAACGCTTGAACGTCTGAGCAAAGCCGCCGGGTTGCGGCGACGGAGGTCCTGTTCGGTCGAACCCTGCCCCGCGGATCTCGCGCGGGCATCAGACCTGATCTGTCGAGTGCGACAAGGCAGCGCCTCGTCACGTTTCAATCCTGCGGCCGCGCCTGGCGCGGCCCGCCGTCACCTGCCGCTCAATGACCGAAATAAACGCTGTCGGCCGGGTTCGGCGCTGCGGCGTTGCGACGGCCCGACTGCGCGCCGGCCACCGGCTGCACGCCGTAGCCGCTGGTGTCGGCATGCGTCAGCGTCTGCGGCGATTGCTGGACACGCGCTTCGGCGGCCTGGATGTCACGCGAGTACTGGGCGTCGCTGGCGACCGGGTTGTAGCCGGCCTGTTCGAGCTGGACCAGTTGCGCACGGACTTCGGCGCGCGTCACGGGCTGGTTCGACTGGGCGAAGGAAGCGACCGGAGCGGCAAGAACCGAAGCGACGACAGCTGCATAGACGAGCGATTTCATGATGTTACCTCCGAGATGTTTGTGGTTTTGCGTCGCTCCCAGCATCAATCTCTGTCTGAAGCGAACGATTGAAGTCTAGGCTTCGAAGCACCCAGGGAAAACCCTTACCACAGATAGCAACTATCAAGACCTACATCGACCCCAAAACTCGTCCAGTTTGCATATTCTCACAACAATTACTGACAATTGGCTGACCGTCGCTACTGCGCCTCCCTGTCGTGGCGCTTATAATGGCAAGCGTTTCGTCAGACTTTCCCGCCCATTCGTGATGCGCCACCCTCCCGCCCGCCCCCATGCCCCCCGACGCCGCCAGACCGGTGTCGGCGCGCGCCTGGCCGGCTCGCGAGGCGCTCACGCCATCGTTCCGCAGGCTGCCGCCCGGCGCCCGCGCTGATCCGCTCCACCGGAGCGCCAGCCAGGCTCCGGGCGATCTCCCGATTCAGATCATTACGCCGCCGGCCGCAGCGTCTCACGCCCATACAACAGGACAATACCGATGAAGAATCGTCTGCTGCAACCCACCGAACTCGATGTCGCGCGCCTCGAGACACATGCCGAACGCGACACCCGCCTGCAGGCCATGCTCGACACCCTGCTCGAACGCGCCGATATCGTGCATGCCGACGCCATGAAGGCGAACGTGGTGACCATGAATTCGCAGTTCACGCTGACCGACGAGGCGACGCACGAAGCCATCACCTGGACTCTCGTCTACCCCGACCAGGCTCGCTCCGATGCCGGCAGGCT
Source organism: Burkholderia sp. (assembly GCA_040946965.1). Classification (GTDB taxonomy): domain Bacteria; phylum Pseudomonadota; class Gammaproteobacteria; order Burkholderiales; family Burkholderiaceae; genus Burkholderia. Next base: position 3,900 of record JAYFRU010000224.1, read on the forward strand.
CAACGTGTTCTCTCCCGTCGGCATGGCCCTGCTCGGAGCCCGCCAGGGAGCAGTGGACGTCATCCTGCCCAACGGCGTGGCGGGCCGCATGACGGTCTCGGCGATCGTCTACCAGCCCGAGGCCAGCGGCGACTACACGCGCTGAGCCTTCCCGAATGGCGATCCGGTCCGGCAACGGGCCGGATCCCGATTACAGCGTGGGGGAATACCAACCCGGCGCGTAAACGAAAAAAAGGCGCCCGAAGGCGCCTTTTTGTTGAAAACCGCCGAAGCGGCCGTCAAACTTAGAAGCGGTGACGCAGGCTAACCGTAGCGGCGGTCTGGTTGATACCCGACGAGGTCGAGGTAGCACCGGTCAGGTCGCCGTTGTAGATCGAAGCGGTCACGCCGTTGCTTGCGCGCTGGTACACGGCCTGGGCGTACACGTCGGTACGCTTCGACAGCGAGTAGTCGGCTTGCAGGCCAATTTGGTTCCAGTGAGCGTTCGTCGCGCCCAGGCGGCCGTTCGAGTACGTGTAAGCCACGCCCAGACCCAGTGCCGGCGTCAGGTTGTACTTGCCGTTGACTTCGTAGTTGTCGATACGAACGGTGCCGCCTGCGGCTGCCGTCGTGTCGTCCAGACGAGCTTGCGTCCATGCGGCGCCGACTTGTGCCGGGCCGAATGCGTAGCCAGCTGCTGCACCGTACGTACGGACACGGCCTTGTGCGGTGAACTGGTCAACTGCGCCGCCCGTGTTGTTCGCTGCGCCCGGGTTGTTCAGTTGCGAGTACGCACCTGCCAGCTTCAGGCCTTGGAACTGGTACGACACGCCGCCGCTGTAAGCACGGTTGTTGCCGAAGTTCGTGTTGTTCGAGAAAGCGTACGTGCCGCCGAATTGCAGGCCGGCGTAGTTCGCGCTCGTGAACTTGATCGAATTGTTGGTTGCGTAGCCGCCGTTCGTGCTCAGGTTGTCGAAGTTGCCGACGTGAGCGAAGTACGTGCCGCCCCACGAGCCGGTCGCCGTCAGCGGAACCAGGTAGTCCTGGACTGCGTCGTACTGGCGGCCCAGCGTGACCGTGCCGTACTGGCTCGACAGGCCGACGAAGGCTTGGCGGTTGAACATGCCGTTGTTGTTCGAGAAGCGGCCGTTACCGAGGTTGAAACCGCTTTCCAACGTGAAGATTGCCTTCAGGCCGCCACCCAGGTCTTCCGAACCACGCAGACCGAACAGGCTTTGGTCGATACCCGTGCCTTCCGAGAAGCGCGACTTGCCGACGCCGTTGGCGTTGGCGACATTGCTTTGGTACGTGATGCCTGCGTCGAGCACGCCGTACAGCGTGACGCTGCTTTGCGCGTGGGCAACGGTGGCAAACGATGCTGCAGCGGCTGCAACGATCAGAGTCTTCTTCATTCGTGGAGCTCCCTTCATCTAAAAAAGGCAGGTCTGTCGACCTTGTTTCATAACGGTCTGCAACCGCCCGGAAGCGCCACATCGACTTCACATGGCCGCGCCCGGATGGTTGGCCGCTCTGGGAACCGTGAGTTTAGGGGTGGACCCTAGGGCCGCCACACGCGAATAAAGAAATAACTTTTTCCGAAACCAGAAATAATAGAAATGGTAGTCTTTGATAACTCGTTGTTTTAACTTGTTTTTTTGACTACTTGACGGCCCGTTTTTGGCATAGCTGCAACAGGCATTTGATTGTGTGCGGCGGCTCCGGTTTTTCTAGACACAGATTTGGGGTAAAACACATCATCCAAACTGGAGTCTGAGATGTTGAAG
>JAYFRU010000225.1:0-5660 GCA_040946965.1 Burkholderia sp.
CAGTCCGTCCACATCGGCTGAGATCATGAGCAAAGGCATTACTCCGTCCTCGCGCCTGATTTATGCAACAACGCCCCGTTGCGACTGCAATCCTGCATTTGATTTTGGCGCGTTTTACAGGGGTAGACCAGCCCAGGCGCGACAAAGCCCAGCTGCCTGCCCCGAAATAATGTCTCGTTAAATCAGGGGCTTTCTAACTGGTCTTTTCGGCACGGCAGAGCATCCGAACCTGCGGACCTGCGCTGCGAATCGCGCCGACCATCGCGTTTACCCTAATTCTGACAATTGTTGAAGAACGGCACGAGACGCGGTGGCGTGCTCTGCGAGAGGATGCGAGCCTCCCATAATCCGTAGGGCGCGGGTGCGCGATTCCCGAGTAGGCCAAAATGAACCAAAATAACTACCGTTTGGTGTTCAGTCGCGTGCGCAGCATGCTGATTGCCGTTGAAGAAACCGCCACTGCGTCGGGCAACGCGGGCGGAGGCGAACGCCCTGCCGTGGATCGTGTGCCGCAAGGGCTTGCGAGATTTGCGCTGCGCCATGCGGCGCTTGCGGTCTTGCTGGCTGTAGGCGTTACCCCGGTTTGGGTTGAGGCGCAAATCGTACCGGGCGGCGGCAATGCACCATCGGTAATCAAGACGCCAAACGGACTCCCACAGGTGAACATTAATAGGCCGACGGGGAATAGCGGCGTATCACTGAACACCTATAATCAATTCGATGTTTCAAAATCCGGCGCGATTTTGAATAACTCGCCCGTCATTGTTAATACACAACAAGTGGACATGATTAACGGCAACCCGAATTTCCTGCCCGGCCAGTCGGCAAGGCTGATCGTCAATCAGGTCAACAGCAGCAATCCGTCCTTAATCCAAGGGTACGTCGAGATAGCAGGATCCAAGGCTAACATTATCCTTGCAAACCCGTCCGGTTTGATTTTGGACGGTGGCGGATTTATTAATACCTCACGCGCCACATTAACAACGGGCACGCCATTGATCGACGCGAACGGCAATGTCACGGGGATCAATGTAACCCAAGGCAATATCACCGTTCAAGGCGCAGGTTTCAATGCTTCGAATCTAGATCAGGTGGACTTGTTGGCGCGCGCCGTACAGGCCAATGCTGCGATCTACGGCGGTAACACGCTGAATGTGATTACCGGGCCAAACCATATCGATTACGGCACGCTCGCGGCCACGCCGATCGCAGGCACGGGGGCCGTCCCTTCAGTCGGCATCGACGTGAGCCAGCTCGGTGGTATGTACGCCGGGAAGATCCTGCTCGCGTCGAACGAGTATGGCGTCGGCGTGGGCGTATCAAATGCCGGCGTCGTCGCCGCGCAGGCCGGCGACCTGACCTTGCAGTCAAACGGCCGGTTGGTCCTGTCGGGTCGCACGGAAGCCAGCGGCAACATGGCGCTGTCGGCCACGAACGGCGTAACGAACAGCGGCACGACCTACGCGCAGCAGTCGGTGTCGGTCTATACCGGCGCGCACCTCTCGAACACCGGCACGCTCGCGGCCCAGCAGAATACGAGCGTGAACGCCGGCAGTGTCAATTCGACCGGCACGCTCGGCGCGGGCATCAATGGTGACGGCTCCGTGAGCCAGAGCGGCGACCTGAGCGTGACGACGGCCGGACAGCTCACGGCGACCGGTCAGAACATCGCAGGCGGCAACGAAGCGCTGACCGGGACCGGCGTGAATCTCGCCGGCAGCCGCACGGCCGCAAACGGCGCGATCACGCTGAATGCGACGACGAGCGCACAAGGGGCGATCAACGCGCAGGCGACGGGCGCGGTCATCAACGATCACGGCGCACTGTCGGGCGGCAGCAGCGTTACGCTCACGGGCACCACCATTTCGAACCAGGGCGGGCAGGCGTCCGCCCAAGGCCCGCTGAACGCGCAGGCATCGGGCCAAATTCTGAATCAAGCCGGTGCGCTCGTCTCGCAAAGCACGGAGACGATCAACGGCGGTGCGATCGTGAACGATCAAGGGACGATGCAAAGCGCGGGCGCGATGGCCGTTTCCGGCTCGTCCTTGCAGAACAATGCGGGGCGGATCGTCTCGCTCAATAGCGACGGTCTGTCGGTGACGACCACGGGCCAAATCGTGAACACGGCGGGCACGACGGCGACTGGCGCGCAAGGTGGCGTGATCGGGGGCAACGGCGGCGTCAACGTCCAAGGCGGTAGCGTGGTGAACCACGGCGCGATGTCGGCCGGTACGAACCTGACCGTCACGGGCGGCACGGTGGACGACAGCAACGGATCGTTGCAGTCTGCACAGACGACGACCGTCAATGCCGGCTCGCACCTGTCGAATGCAGGCGGCACGATTTCCGGCCAGACGGCCGTCGTCAACGGTACGACCATCGACAATAGCGCCGGGACTGTGCAGGCCGCCCAGGTGGCGCTGAACGGCGCGAATCTGGTGAACCATGCGGGCGTCATCACGCAGACCGGCACCGGCCCGATGGCCGTCAACGTGTCGAATACGCTGGACAACTCGCAAGGCGGCACGCTGCAAACCAACAGCACGGACCTGACGTTCGCGCCCACCACGCTGCTGAACGACAACGGCACGATTACGCACGCCGGAACCGGCACCCTGACGCTCGGCAACGGCACCGGATCGATATCGAACGTCGGGGGGCACGTCGTCAGTAACGGCCGGGTCGTCGCCCAAACCGGGGCGCTGGACAATACGTCGGGTAGCGTGATCGGCCAAACCGGTCTGACGGCTACGGTCGGCGGTGCGTTGACGAATGACGGGGGCCAGCTCGGTTCGGGCACGAACGCGACGATCCACAGTGGTTCCCTGTCGAACCATAACGGCGAGATTGTTGCGCCGAACCTGTCCGTCACGGTCGACGGCACGCTCGACGATAGCAACGGTTCGATTCAGGCGAATCAAGTCGCGCTGACGGCAACCGACCTGCTGAACCGGGGCGGAAATATCACGCAGTTCGGCACGGGACCGATGACGGTCAACGTTGCGAACCTCATGGATAACTCGCAAGGCGGGGTGTTCCAGACAAACAGCACGAACCTGACGCTCGCGCCCGCGTCGTTGGCGAACGACGGCGGCCAAATCACGTTTGGCGGTACCGGAAAGCTGACCATCGCACCGGGCAATGGCGCGGGCGCGTTCAGCAACGTCAACGGTTCTGTCGTAAGCAACGGCCAAGCGGTTGTGCAGGCCGGCACGTGGAACAACACGCAAGGCACGTTCGCCGCGCGCAACGGCATCGTCGCGAACGTGGTGGGAGATATCACGAATGCGCAAGGTCTGATTCGCTCGCAATCTTCGCTGGTGCTGACCAACGGCGGCGCATTGCTCAACCAGAACGATCAAATCGCAGCAGGGACGACTGCGCCCACCGACACCAGTACGCTCGCTGTTCAATCGGCGTCGATCGACAATTCAGGCGGTGCGCTGGTCGACCTTGGCACCGGCAACGCATCGGTGCAAGGCGGTAGCCAATTGGTCAATACCGCAGCATGCTGTCCGGCAACGGGAATGTCGCAGCCGGCGCGTCGTCCATTGTCAACACGAACGGGGCACAACTGAGCGGCGCGAGCGTTCAGGTCACTGGCGGCACGCTCGACAACAGTTCGGGCAAAATCGGCAGTGTCGGCAACGGCGATGTCGGCATCACGACAACCGGCGCGATCACGAATACCAACGGCCAAATCAGCTCGGCCCACGATCTTGCCGTGACCGCGCCGACCCTGTTGGGCGGCGGCACCTACAGCGCCGCGAACAATGCGCAATTTTCGTTGCAGGGCGACTTCAACGCGACGCCGGACTACAGTCTCAACGCGGGAAATCTGTTGGGCTTCTCGCTTCCGGGAACTTTCACGAATTCGAGCTACCTGCAAGCGGTCTATAACCTGAACGTCTCCGCAGGCGATATCGTCAACAGCGGCACGATGATGGCGGGCAACCTGCTGTCCACTCAGTCGAACACGCTGACCAATACCGGCACGATGGTCGGTAGCAGCGCGTCGCTGGTCGCGAATAGCAGCATCACGAACGCGGGGCCGACCGCCCTGATTGGCGCATCGGACAGCAACGGCACGCTCGAATTGCTCGCCCCTGTCATCCAGAACCGGGACGACACGACCGCGACCGACACGGCACCGCAGACTGCGATTGTCGGGCTCGGCAAAGTCGTGTTGGCGGGCAGCAAGGATGCAAGCGGCAATTACACGAATGCGCAATCGATCCTCAACCAGTCGGCGCTGATTCAGTCCGGCAGCGATATGACGCTGGACGCGAACGAAGTGACGAACACGCGCCGCGTCATGACGACCACGGGCAACACGACCAACGTCGATCCGGCATTGTTGCAACAGCTCGGCATCAGCTTGTCGGGTTGTGCATCGTACTTCGCGGTGAATTGCACGGGCGGGGGACAGATGATCGCCGGTCTCCGGTCCGACAACATCACACCGGACGAAACGGCCGCGTTGATCAAACAGCCGGGCGGCATGTACATTGAGCCGCCTCACGGCGGCCAGTGGAACAGCGGGTACTTCTACACGACCTATACGGGCGTCGCGACGGCCAACCTGATACAGAGTATCAGCCCCGCCGCACAAATCATGTCGGGCGGCAACCTCGATGCCTCTGCGACCGGTACGCTCAAAAACTACTGGAGCAATATCGCGGCGGTCGGCAACATCAAGGCCCCCGCGAACTACGACGCGAACAGTTGGGGCGCATCCGGCCAACAGGCGCCGAATCTGACGGTCACCTACTCGGGCCAGTACCACTACAACAACTACGACAGCAGCGAATACAACTGGCAGTTGCCGTTCGGCAATGCCACGTTCGTGACGGGTGTACCGGGCGGCTATACGCAGGTTGCGCCAGCCGACGTGCATACTTACTCCCTGCCGACCTACGAGTCGACCCTCGTATCCGGTGGCACGCTGTCCGGGAGCGGCGTGAACATCAACAACACGGCGGGCAATGCAGGCCTGCCTTCGCTCGGACTGGTGGCGGGTCAGGTGCCGGGCTTTGCGCCCGGCGCGGTGAACGGTAGCGTAGGTGGCACGGGCAAGTCGGCGACGGTATCGGGGGGCGGACTGATGGTCAACCCGGTCATCGCGAGTGCAACCGCGCGGACGGTGCTGAACAACCTGACAATTCCGCAGGGTGGCCTGTTCAAGCCCGACACCGCGCCGAACGCGCCTTATCTGATCGAAACGAATCCGGCGTTTACGAATCAGCGCACGTTCATGTCGAGCGACTATTATCTCAACGCACTCGGCCTGAACCCGCAGGATGTCGAAAAGCGTTTGGGCGATGGATTCTACGAACAGCAGCTTGTGCGCAACCAGATTACGTCATTGACCGGCAAGGCCGTACTCGGCCCGTACACCGATATCCAGTCGATGTATGAATCGATGATGGCTTCGGGCGCGGCGCTGGCAAAGTCACTTGGCCTGTCGCTCGGCGCGAGCCTCACCGCCGATGAAGTCACGAACCTGACCAGCAACGTCATCATCATGCAAACGTAGGTGGTCGATGGGCAATCCGTCCTGGTGCCGGTCGTCTACCTGGCGAAAGTGCGGCGGCTCCGGTTTTTCTAGACACAGATTTGGGGTAAAACCCATCATCCAAACTGGAGTCTGAGATGCTGAA
>JAYFRU010000226.1:0-5657 GCA_040946965.1 Burkholderia sp.
TCACTTCGTTCGTTGTGACCAACTTACGGCGGGACTTACACCCGCAGGAGTGCGCCCATGCTGGGCGCACAAAAAGCGGCGTGTTTCACGTGAAACACGCCGCTTTTTGTTGATCGCCTGTTCGGCCGATATTCGGGCCAAAAGCGAACCCGCTATAATTCGTCCATACTTCTCTCTCAGGTTCGCGTACATTCTGACGCGAAGTCCGCAATGCTTTATCCCACTGAATTTGACGTGATCGTCGTCGGCGGCGGTCACGCCGGTACGGAAGCCGCTTTGGCTGCCGCGCGCATGGGCGTGAAAACGCTGCTGCTGACCCACAATATCGAAACGCTCGGCCAGATGAGCTGCAACCCGTCGATCGGCGGGATCGGCAAGGGCCACTTGGTCAAGGAAGTCGATGCGCTCGGCGGCGCCATGGCGATTGCCACCGACGAAGCCGGCATCCAGTTCCGGATCCTGAATTCGTCCAAGGGCCCGGCCGTACGCGCCACGCGTGCCCAGGCCGATCGTCTGCTCTACAAGCAGGCGATCCGCAGCCGTCTCGAGAACCAACCGAACCTCTGGCTGTTCCAGCAAGCCGTCGACGACCTGATCGTCGAGGGCGAGCGCGTGGTCGGCGCCGTGACGCAGATCGGCATTCGCTTCCGGGCGCGCGCCGTGGTGCTGACGGCCGGTACCTTCCTGGACGGCAAGATCCACGTGGGGCTCAACAATCACACGGGCGGTCGGGCAGGGGATCCTGCCGCCGTCTCGCTGTCCTCTCGCCTCAAGGAGCTGAAGCTGCCGCAAGGCCGGCTCAAGACCGGTACGCCGCCGCGTATCGATGGCCGCTCGATCGACTTCTCGAAGCTCGAGGAGCAGCCGGGCGATCTCGATCCGGTGCCGGTGTTCTCCTTCCTGGGTCGCGTCGAGATGCACCCGCGCCAGATGCCGTGCTGGGTCACGCATACCAACGAGCGCACGCACGACATCATCCGCAGCGGTCTCGATCGCTCGCCGATGTACACCGGCGTGATTGAGGGCGTTGGTCCGCGCTACTGCCCGTCGATCGAGGACAAGATTCACCGCTTCGCCTCGAAGGATTCGCATCAGATCTTCCTCGAACCGGAAGGGCTGACCACCAACGAGTTCTACCCGAACGGGGTCTCGACCAGCCTGCCGTTCGACGTGCAACTCGACCTGGTGCATTCGATGCGCGGCCTGGAACAGGCCAACATCCTGCGCCCCGGTTATGCGATCGAATACGACTACTTCGATCCGCGCGGCCTGAAGGCTTCGCTGGAAACCAAGGCGATCAAAGGCCTGTTCTTTGCGGGCCAGATCAACGGTACGACAGGTTATGAAGAGGCTGCGGCACAAGGGCTGCTGGCCGGGATCAATGCCGGCCGTTATGCCCAGGAGAAGGATGCTTGGTGCCCGCGTCGCGACGAGGCTTACCTGGGCGTGCTGGTCGACGATCTCGTCACGCGCGGGGTATCCGAGCCTTATCGGATGTTCACCAGCCGTGCCGAGTACCGCCTGAGCCTGCGTGAAGACAATGCCGATATGCGCCTGACCGAGATCGGTCGCTATCTCGGCGTGGTCAACGACGCGCGCTGGGATGCGTCCTCTCGCAAGCGCGATGCTGTTTCACGTGAAACCGAACGCCTGCGTACGACCTGGGTGACGCCGAAGACCTTGCCCGCCGAGGAAGCAACGGCGCTGCTCGGCAAGGCGATCGATCACGAGTACAGCCTGGCCGAACTGCTGCGCCGCCCCGGCGTGAGCTATGCCGGTGTCTGCGGCTTGCGGGGAGGAGAGTGCGGGCCTACCGAGTCGCTTGCCGAGGATCCGGTGCTGCTGGCCCAGATCGAGGAGCAGATCGAGATCGGCATCAAGCACCAGGGTTATATCGAGCGTCAGGCCGGCGAGATCGAGCGCAACGGCGCGCATGAAAACACCCGCTTGCCGGAAGGGATCGACTACGCGGAAGTGCGTGGCCTGTCCTTCGAGGCACGCCAGAAGCTGAATCAGCATCGTCCCGAAACGATCGGCCAGGCCTCACGGATCTCGGGCATCACGCCGGCGGCGATCTCGCTGCTGATGGTGCACCTGAAGCGCGGCCGGGGCCGCCGCAGCAACTCGGGCACGAGCGGCGCGGGCGAAGTGGGGGGCAGCAACGTCCCGACCCAGCAATGACGGCGCGGCAACCGGTGGCGGGCTCGTCCCGCGAGGCGCTGCATGAACTGCTGAACGACGGACTCGATTCGCTCGGTATCGAACTGGAACCGGCGCAGATCGACAAGCTGCTCGACTACGTGGCGCTGCTCGGCAAATGGAACGCGGTCTACAACCTGACCGCGATTCGCGATCCGCGACAGATGCTGATCCAGCACATCCTCGATTCGCTGTCGATCGTCCCGCATCTGCGCCCGCTCGATGTGAAGGCTGCGCTCGATGTCGGCTCGGGCGGCGGCCTGCCCGGCATCGTGCTGGCGATCGTGTTCCCGCATTGGCAGGTCACGCTCAACGATAGCGTCCACAAGAAGTCCGCATTCCAGATCCAGGCGAAGGCCGAGCTGAAGCTGGCCAATCTGTCGGTCGTCACGGGCCGCGTCGAGTCGCTGCGCCCCGGCCATGAAGTACCGGGCCGTTTAGACGTGATCGTCTCGCGTGCCTTTGCGGATCTGTCGGACTTCGTGGTGCTCGCCCGGCATCTGGTGGCGCCGGGCGGGGCAATCTGGGCGATGAAGGGCGTCTTGCCCGAAGACGAAATCTCGCGCCTGCCTGAAGGCTCGCAAGTGCGCCAGACGATTCGACTCGCGGTGCCCGCGCTCGACGCGGAACGGCACCTGATCGAAGTCGGCGTTGACGAAGCACAATGAAATTGGGGCGCGGTGAACTCGCGGCCGATGTCTTAGGAAAGAGGGATAAACCAACGATGGCAAAAATCTTCTGCGTGGCCAACCAGAAGGGGGGCGTCGGCAAGACGACGACGACGGTCAATCTCGCCGCGAGCCTTGCTGCCCAGCAGCAGCGCGTATTGCTGATCGATCTGGACCCGCAGGGCAATGCCACCATGGGTAGCGGCATCGACAAGGCGGCCTGCGAGTCGACCGTCTACGAGGTGCTGGTCGATGGCGTGAGCATCGAGCAGGCGTGCGTGCGGCCCGAGTCGCTCGACTACGATGTGCTGCCGGCGAATCGCGAACTGGCGGGCGCGGAGATCGAACTGGTCGGCGTCGAGAATCGCGAGCGTCAGCTGAAGGCCGCGCTCGAGAAGGTCGCCGATCAATACGACTTCGTGCTGATCGATTGCCCGCCCGCGCTGTCGCTGCTGACGCTCAACGGGCTGTGCTCGGCGCATGGCGTGGTGATCCCGATGCAGTGCGAATACTTCGCGCTCGAGGGGCTGTCCGACCTGGTCAACACCATCAAGCAGATCCACACGAACCTGAATCGCGAGCTGAAGGTGATCGGCCTGCTACGCGTGATGTTCGATCCGCGCATCACGCTGCAGCAGCAGGTGTCCGACCAGCTGAAGGCGCACTTCGGCGACAAGGTGTTCGACGTCGTGATTCCGCGCAATGTGCGGCTTGCCGAGGCACCCAGCTACGGGCTGCCCGGCGTGGTGTTCGATCGCACCTCGCGCGGCGCGCAGGCCTACCTGCAGTTCGGCGCGGAAATGATCGAGCGGGTGAGGGCGCTTTGAAGCGTCGTGCCATCGGACCAGCAAACGAGGGAAATGCGATGAATGCGGTAGCGAAGAAGAAAGGTCTGGGACGCGGGCTCGAGGCCCTGCTCGGCGGCAGCGTCGACATCACCGAATCGGTGAAGATCGAGGGCGCGCTGAACACGCTGTCGCTCGACAAGCTGCAGGCCGGCAAGTATCAGCCGCGCACACGCATGGACGAGGGCGCGCTGCAGGAGCTCGCGGCCAGCATCCGCGCGCAGGGCGTGATGCAGCCGATCCTGGTGCGCCCGGTCGGCGCCGAATGCTTCGAGATCATCGCCGGCGAACGCCGCTTCCGGGCCGCGCGTCTGGCCGGGCTCGCCGAGGTGCCGGTGCTGATCAAGGAGGTGACCGACCAGGCCGCCGCTGCGATGGCGCTGATCGAGAACATCCAGCGCGAAGACCTCAACCCGCTCGAGGAAGCGCACGGTATCCAGCGCCTGCTCGACGAATTCAGCTTCACGCACGAGCAGGCCGCCGAGGCGGTGGGGCGCTCGCGCAGCGCCGTGTCGAACCTGCTGCGCCTGCTGAACCTGACCGCGCCGGTGCAGACCATGCTGCTGGCCGGCGATCTCGACATGGGCCATGCGCGCGCGCTGCTGGCCGTCGACGCGGCCACCCAGATTACTCTCGCGCACCAGGTGGTGAACCGCCGCCTGTCGGTGCGCGAAACCGAGAAGCTGGTCGCGCAGACCACCAAGGAAGCGCCGGCCCTGAAGGCCAAGGCCAAGGAAGACGGCGGGCGCGACACGCGACGCCTCGAGGAAGATCTGTCCGACATGCTGGCCTCGAACGTGAAGATCAAGCTGGGCCGCCGCGGCTGCGGGCAATTGACGATCGACTTCGGCGATCTCGACGCGCTCGAGGGCATCCTCGTGCGCCTGCGCGGCAATATCGCCGCTTGAGGTGCCGATGAGCGAAGTTCGCGGGTGGTTTGCCGCGCCGCTGGCTCGCCTTCGTCGCGAGCGAGCAGGTGCTGTCGATTCTCGCCATTGCCCTGGTGATCCTGCAGATCACGCGGCCGCAGCCGCAGCCGGTGCTCGCGCTCGCGCGGCTGGTCGACTGGCAGACCGTCGCCACGCTGGCCGGCCTGCTGATGGTGACCAAGGCGCTGGAGCTGTCGGGCTTCCTGATGTGGCTCGCGCACCGCATCGTGCATCACGTGCGCAGCGAGCGTTCGCTGGCGATGCTGCTGATCGTGTTCGCGGCCGTGCTCGCCACCTGGCTCACCAACGACATCGCCTTGTTCGTCGCGGTGCCGCTGGTGGTATCCCTGCAGCGGCTCACGCCCTTGCCGTTCAAGCGGCTGGTGATCTGCCTGGCGATCGCCCGTCAATGCCGGCTCGATCGCCACGCCGCTCGGCAATCCGCAGAATCTGTTTCTCTGGCAGCGCAGTGGTGCGTCATTTGGTCGCTTTGTGCTCGAACTGGGACCGATCACGCTGATCACGATGCTGATGCTGCTCTTGCTGGCAGCTTGCATGTTCCGTTCAAAACCACTCGATTTCTCGGGCGACACCGAGGCGCACGCAGTGCGCCGACCGCTCGCGATCACCGCAGCAGTGCTGTTCGCGGGCTTCGTGCTGGCCGCCGACGCGCACTACGCGGTGCCGGGCGTGATCGCGGTGGCGGTGCTGCTACTGGCGATCCGGCGCGACGCGGTGCTGCGCATCAACTGGCTGCTGCTGTTGATCTTCGTGCTGATGTTCATCGTGTTGCGCAGCGCGGCGGCCTTGCCGATCGTGCACGACACGGTTGCCGGGCTCGGCCTCGATGCGCCGCTGCGCCTTTATACGGCGGGCGCGCTGCTGTCGCAGGGGATCAGCAACGTGCCGGCGGCGATCCTGCTCTCGGAGTTCGGTAAGAAGGGCTATCCATTTAGCTCCACCTGAGCGATCATCGCAGGGTGAACGAGTTTCAATCATCCCCTCTTGGGGGCATC
>JAYFRU010000227.1:0-5639 GCA_040946965.1 Burkholderia sp.
TCTTAAAACTGGGCTGCTCGCTCGTCTGCTGGAACATCTTCAGCCGTGCTGAGCAGGCTTTTTGAACTGGCCTCTTAGGCGTGGGCCGGCTGGCGGGCCGCGTAGACGCGTTCCTTGAACGGCGCGAGACCGATGCGCTGATAGGTATCGATGAAGCGCTCGCCGTCGATGCGCGATTCCACGAAAGTGTCGACCAGCTTGCCGATCACGTCCGGCACTTCATGCGCCGAGAACGACGGGCCGATCACGCGGCCCAGCTTCAGGCCGTCCGCGCCCGTGCCCTGCTCGCCGCCCAGCGAGACCTGGTACCACTCGGCGCCGTCCTTGTCGACGCCGAGGATGCCGATGTTGCCGACATGGTGATGGCCGCAGGAGTTCATGCAGCCGGAGATGTTCAGCGACATCTCGCCGAGGTCGTAGACATAGTCCAGGTCGTCGAAGCGCTCCTGGATCGCCTGCGCGATCGGAATCGACTTGGCATTGGCCAGCGAGCAGAAATCGCCGCCCGGGCAGGCGATGATGTCGGTCAGCAGGCCGATGTTCGGCGTCGCGAAGCCGGCCGCCTTGGCCTTCTCCCACAGCTCGAACAGGTCGCGCTTCTCGACGTTGGCGAGGATCAGGTTCTGCTCGTGCGAGACGCGCAGTTCGCCGAATGAGTAGGCATCGGCCCAGTCGGCCACGGTGTCCATCTGCGCGTCGGTCGCGTCGCCCGGCGCCACGCCGTTCGGCTTCAGCGACAGCGTCACGGCCGCGTAGCCGGCCACCTTGTGCGGCGCCACGTTGCGCTCGATCCAGCACGCGAAGGCCTTGTTCTCGAGCAGGTGCTGCTCGTAGGAGGCGTCCGTGTCGGCGAGCTTCTCGTAGGCGGGCGCGAAGTCCTTCGAGACACGCTCGAGCTCGGCCTGCGTGAGCGTCGACGGGCCGTCCTTCAGGTGCTGCCATTCTTCCTCGACCTGCTGCGAGAACTTCTCCGGCGACAGCGCCTTGACCAGGATCTTGATCCGCGCTTTATAGAGATTGTCGCGGCGGCCAAAACGGTTGTAGACGCGCAGCACGGCCTCGCAATAGGTCAGCAGGTGCTGCCAGGGCAGATTCTCGCGGATGATCGAGCCGACGATCGGGGTGCGGCCCAGGCCGCCGCCGGCCAGGATGCTGGCAACCACCTCGCCCTGCTCGTTGCGCGACAGGTAGACGCCCAGGTCGTGCATCTGCACGGCGGCGCGGTCGACCTTGGCGCCCGACACGGCTATCTTGAACTTGCGCGGCAGCCAGGCGAATTCGGGGTGGAACGTCGACCACTGGCGCAGGATTTCCGACCAGGGGCGCGGGTCGATCAGCTCGTCGGGCGCGACGCCCGCGAACTGGTCGGCGGTGATGTTGCGGATGCAGTTGCCGGAGGTCTGGATGCCGTGCATCTGCACCGAAGCGAGCTTGCGCAGGATTTCGGGCGTGTCCTCGAGCTGGATCCAGTTGAACTGGATGTTCGACCGCGTCGAGAAATGCCCGTAGCCGCGGTCGTGCTCGCGCGCGATCACGGCCAGCATGCGCAGCTGGTCGCTGCGTAGGTTGCCGTAGGGAATCGCGATGCGGTGCATGTAGGCGTGGCGCTGCATGTACAGGCCGTTCTGCAGGCGCAGCGGACGGAACTCTTCCTCGCTCAATTCGCCCGACAGCCGGCGACGCACCTGGTCGCGGTACTGCGCAACGCGTTCGTCGACGATCGTCTGGTCGTACTGGTCGTACTGATACATTCGGGGACCCCAGGGTTTCGTGTTGACCGCACGGCGTCCTAGCCACGCCGCGCCCGAATTCCACATCCGTCTGCACCGAGCTGCCGGCCGTCTAGCCCTCGGCCCGCTCATTTGCTAATGACGAATACAGATATCCATATTTGAAAAACCAGGGTGAATCGTAATAAACTCGCTTTATATATCAAACGACTAAAAAATTTTCCCCATATGCGGAAGGGTTATATATGAACCTGCACCAATTTCGCTTCGTGCGCGAGGCCGTGCGCCAGAACTTCAACCTCACCGAGGCGGCCAAGGCCCTGTTTACGTCCCAGCCGGGCGTGTCCAAAGCGATCATCGAGCTCGAGGACGAACTGGGCGTGGAGATCTTCACGCGGCACGGCAAGCGCGTGCGTTCGCTGACCGAACCGGGCCGGATCATCCTGGCCTCGGTCGAGCGGATCCTCCAGGAAGTCGAGAGCCTGAAAAGGGTCGGAAAGGATTATGCGGCGCAGGACCAGGGCAACCTGACCATCGCGGCGACGCACACACAGGCACGCTACTCGTTGCCGGCCGCGATCGCCGAGTTCAAGAAACGCTTCCCGAAGGTGCATCTGTCGATCCTGCAAGGCAGCCCGACCCAGGTGGCCGAGATGGTGATCCACGACCAGGCCGACCTGGCGATCGCCACTGAGGCGATCGCCGATTACAAGGAACTGGTGTCGCTGCCCTGCTTCCAGTGGCATCACGCCGTCGTGGTACCGGCCGACCACCCGCTGCTCGAACGCCGGCCGCCCTCGCTCGACGACTTGGCCCAGTACCCGCTGATCACCTACGACGACGCCTTCGCCGGCCGCAAGAAGATCAACCACGCGTTCGCGCTGCGCGGGCTGTCGCCCGATATCGTGCTCGAGGCGATCGACGCCGATGTGATCAAGACCTATGTGGAACTCGGGCTCGGAGTCGGCATCCTGGCCGATATCGCCTTCAACCCCGAGCGCGACCGCAACCTCCGGTCGATCCCGGTCGGGCATCTGTTCGGCAGCAACGTGACGCGCGTCGCGCTCAAGCAAGGCGCTTACCTGCGCGGATATGTGTATACGCTGGTCGAACTGCTGTCGCCGACGCTGAACCGCAAGTTGATCGAGCAGGCGCTCAAGGGCGAAGCGGAGTCCTACGAGCTGTGAGCGCAAGCCGGCGAACACGCCATTCGATGGAAGGATGAAGGGAGATGGGCGCGGCAGTTTCGGTTGCTTGCCGAGCGCCCGGATTTCGGCCATAATCAACGAATCGCCTGCGCGTAATTGTGCTGTACGCGCAAGGTCTGCATTCTCTGCCCAGGTGGTGAAACTGGTAGACGCAGGGGACTCAAAATCCCCCGCCGCAAGGCGTGCCGGTTCGATTCCGGCCCTGGGCACCATTACATAGTTTCGGGAAGTCCCCGAACGACCCAAAACCCGCGTCAGCTATAGGCTTTCGCGGGTTTTTCATTTCTGGGAAGTCCCGAGCGGAACCGGGGAAGCCCAAAAAATCGGGGGTAAGATTGGGGGTATGGTTTGCCGTTTTGGGGGTAAGCCGCCGACAGGGACTCACACATGCTTTCAACACCCCTTACCGACCTCCGATGCCGCAATGCCCGATACGCTCCTGGGGGCGGCGGCAATAAGCTATTCGACGGCGGCGGCCTATTCCTAGAGCTGCGCGCCAGCGGGGCAAAGAAGTGGCGCCTGAAATACCGGTTCAACGGCAAAGAAAACTTGCTAACGTTCGGCGACTATCCCGCCGTTTCTCTTGCGGAAGCCCGCGCCAAACGTGACGAAGCTAAGCGGGCGCTCACCGCCGGCCAAGATCCGGCTATGCAGCGGGACATAGCTCGACAGGATCAAACCATCGCTGCCCAAAACACGTTCGAAGCGGTCGCGCGCGAGTGGCACGAGATGCAGAGCGGTAGCTGGACCGCTGATCACGCCGGCCGCGTCATGGATCGATTCAAAAATGACGTGTTCCCGCACTTGGGCCGCCGTCCCATCTCTGAAATATCCGCGCCCGAGCTGCTGACCGTAATCCGGCGTATCGAGAGTCGCGGCGCGCTCGAAACCTCCCGCAAGACACACCAGACATGCGGCCAGGTGTTTCGCTATGCGATCGCAACCGGCAAAGCGGAGCGCGACCCGACACCAGACCTACGCGGCGCGCTCAAGACTCGAACGGTAAAAAACATGGCTCGTGTCAGCGAGGGCGAATTACCGGAGTTGCTGGCGGCTATTGATGGCTACGACGGCGACAGACGAACCAAGCTCGCCTTGCGCCTGCTGTCTCTCACGTTCGTCCGCACCGTCGAACTGCGCTTCGCCGAATGGTCGGAATTCGACCTTGAACGCGCCGAGTGGCGCATTCCGGCCCCACGCATGAAGATGCGACAACCACACATCGTGCCGCTGTCGAGGCAGGCACTGACCGTCATTCAAGCGATCCGCGACACGACGACGAACAAGCGCTGGCTATTGCCGAGTCCGCGCAACCCGGAGCAGCCCATCAGCGAAAATACGATCTTGTACGCGCTGTACCGCATGGGCTTCCACGGGCGCATGACGGGGCACGGCTTCCGGGGGCTCGCGTCAACCATCCTCAACGAGCGCGGCTTCTCGCCTGACTGGATCGAGCGGCAGCTCGCGCACACGGAGCAAAACAGCATCCGGGCAGCGTACAACCACGCTCAACACTTGCCGGAGCGGCATCGAATGATGCAGTGGTGGGCCGACTACCTTGACCAGCAGCGCGGGGCTAACGTGATCCCGCTGCATCCCGGCTCCGCTAGCGCCTGACCTCCGCCAGACAGCTTTCCACGCGCACGCCGGAGCGTTTTTCCCTCTCGCGCGTGGTGACTCGCGGCGGGGCACTTTCCCGCGCCGCTGGCGGGCTGGCGACGGGGCGGGCACCTGCGCATTGCCGAACGCCAACCAACCGCACCAGCAGGCCGCCAGTCCAACCCTCCCCCCCTTCCAAAATCGCTCGCCATAAAAATCGAGCTGAACGTGCGGTCCCGAGCCCACCCTCGCCAGAGATAAACACCCCCCCTGTCTGAGCCGGGCGGCACCGCGCCGGCCTGCCGGCCCTCAGGTCGCCTCGGCTTGCCCCTCACCTATTGCTCGACAATTCGCAACAATGCAGAAACGTGACGAACTCAGTCGCTTCACCTAATGAATACGCCCAATCCCTTTGTGAGCAATGGTTTGGTGAAATCGGATAGCACTCATCGCGTCCCCTTTTCCTTCCCTCCCATCTTTTTTCTGGTGACATTGGTGACTTCGGTGACGACCGCATAACCAATTGATGTAATTGATAATTTTCTTTCAATGCCGCTGGTGACAGCATTTCATCGCTCGGTGACGTTGGTGACAAACCACTTGAATTGTTACCAATTTTGTAAAGGTCTCCGGGCGGAGCGTCACCGTACCTCCCTGCTGGTACATGTCAGCCACAATAGGCTACCGCGCAAAATAAATCCGCCCGTGCCGCCACCGCCGCACCGACCAATTCATGCCGACCCGGCCTGAATTCGATTTGCCCTCCGGGCAGCGCGCCCGTGCATCAGGCGTGCATTCGCCCATACCCACCGGGCCTATTGATCTCGACTGACCACGCTGCGCACACTTTCGACAAGCCTGTCCGGTACAACCTCGAATTGATAGACAACCGGGACGCGGTTCAGTCTTACAAGCATGGTGGCGCCCTCAAGCGTGGACAGAGAACGTGGGCAGGGGCGGGTCTAGACAAATCGCCAAGGCGAGGCGCACGGCCACGCTATCGCGTCCGTTGGTGCAGCGAGCATTGGCCGCATGGCCGGCGGGTGGCAGCCCACGAAGCGAGCTGACGAGAGGGCGGCCCGCACACACGTTCCTAGGCTAC
>JAYFRU010000228.1:0-5623 GCA_040946965.1 Burkholderia sp.
GGGGCAAGGTAGGGCTGGTGGCTACGGCCTCCTCTGTAGCCTGTATTCGACGCAGACGGGCGAGCCTTTCCGTGAGGCTTTCGGCCGGACGTGGAACCCAGCCTTTGTATGCACACCTATGACAGTAGGTGGCCCAGCCGTCCCGCTTATGGTTGATGTGCAGGCAATCACCGGGGCCGCAATCGTGCGGAATCTTCCTACTGCCGCCCTCTGGGAGGGCTTGGGCGTGCTGCAACCACTCCTTCGATTCCAGCACGCGACTCCTGCTTAACGCCGCCGCTTACGTGGCAGAAACGCTGCAAGCGCCGACAGCGATCCGCCCAACACCGCAGCGAACACGAACAGTCCGGCCGCAATGGCGATACCGATCCAGAGGGGCAACGTGACGAGCCACCATGACCACGCGGCGACAACGCCGATCCCTGCCAGCTTCAGCGCGAGAAGAATGAGGAAAATGCAAGGCAGCAACTTCATTCGATACCTGCCAACGGATCGACCGGTGCGAGTTCACCCACGCCTTGCTTCACCTCAGCTTCCGGCGGAGCGGTCTCCCGTACTTCCTCACCAATCGCCACGATGTCGCCCGGCCGGATGGTGACGATTTCCTCATCCGCGCCGCTACCCGTAATGACCTTGATCCCCTTGCCCTTGTCGGTTTCGAATACCGAACGAACCTCGCCGATGTACTCGCCTCGTGACGCAGCGCGCCCCCAAGTGAATCGGATCACGTCGCCTTGCTTGAGCGAGTCCAGCGCCGTCGCTGCCTTCTCTTGTGCTTCCAGCGCGTCAGCCTTCGCAGTGAAATCAGCAGCCTTCGCACGGTATTCCGTGATTCGTTCCACGATCGTTTTTGCCATGTAGTCCTTATTAAATAGAATTTATCGACAGGCAGTTTTACCCGCCTGTGTCACAAAACAAGTCGTTCAGTTTCTGCTGAAGTCATACGCACACCCTGTAATCGCCCCTCCAAGAAACACCGCGAGAAGCAAAGTACACAGGGCGAACCTCAATCCTTTCGCACCCAGACGATTTGATGTTTCGCGGTGCGCATGGGATGGTCGGCTGGAAAGTCATGCGTAAAACACGCGTGCTGGAAACAATCATCTTCCATTTCACGCTCGCGAAAGGCACACCCGCTGCACACTTCTCCGGTGCGCTGGACTGCGATCAAGTCCGCACGCTCGAGCACGAAAATCTCCCCGGAGGGTACGGTGTGGAACCTCACGCAGCCTCGCGCAAGAGGATGTCGCCCGGATCATTGTGCGGCTCGTCGCTCGCCTTGCCATTCGCGTACCGGGTCACGATGTTGCCCGTGGACGGGTTCAGTAGGACGAGTTGGCAATGCGGCTTTGCGTCCGGGGCATACGCAATGAACTTGACATCACAGCCGGAGCGGAACTTGAGCGCCGCCCCCGTCATCGCGCCGAACAGATCGAACGGCGCTTCCTCAATGAGTTCGTAGTGACGCGCGCAGCGGAGATGCACCGGAGAACCCGACGAATACTCCGCGAGATGCAGCAGGATTTCTCCCGCGCGGCGGCGCGACGGTCGAACTGCCTCAACGGTACAGATGTCGCCCATCTTAGCGCCCAGGAAGTGCCCCCAGTTGCTAGGTCCGTCGCTCACGTTGCGAACCTTGTCACCCACCTTGATTTCGCGCGCCATTACGCGGCCTCCTTCAGTTCCGTCACACGGGTTTCCGTCTTCACCTCGAATTTAGTCAACCAAGTAAGAAGCGCATGCGTCGAGCGCTCATTGATCCGGGAGACAACGGAGAACATACCCTTAATGCAGCCCGCATTGTTGCGGCTGTAGGAACTGGAGTCGCGTTCATCCCGGCTGCTGCTGTGGAAGGTATGGCGCGGCACGCCAACGTGCGCTTTCGTGTGGCCGAATTCCCGCTTGTTGAGCGCCTTCTTTGCTTCCGGATTCTCGTTGAGGAAGCGGCCAACAGTGTGCGTGCGGTTCAGGTCCAGCGGCTTACGGATTTGAGTCATTGTGTATTCCTAATTGATTTTTGAAAGTTGTATGGCGCTTTGTTGAATCTCAAGCGGCCGGTAGATACGGGCGGCACGCTGGTACGGACTCGTTGAATTTGCGGGTGAAATACGCAACGCCCCGGGGAGTAAACCAAGCGTGGGTTATTCCTACTCCGCGTTCGCTGCAACCGGCTTTAACGTTGAACCAGCCCCTATCCCGGTACTCGGCACGAGGCAACCACGCAGAGCCGCCCCGGTACATGTACTTTGGTGCAAGCAGTGAGCGTAACTCAGGCTCTTTGCATCCCAGCATCTTCGCGAACTCGCGGAAGCGAATGTTGCCGTCTGCGTCTACGTATCCGTTGAAGAATTCGACCTTCTGCGCATTCGCAGCAATCTGCGTTTGTAGGCGTTCAATCTTGTTGTTTGCGGCGATCATCGCGCGGGCCAACAGTTCGCCCTCATCCATCTCGCCGGTTGCTACCTTCTCCTCGCCCATGACGTAAGAGCCGTCCTTGCGGATCGCTGGGGGGACAACGGACGTAACCCACTTGCGGAAGGCGCGGGCTTGCGGCTTGCGGCTGCGCATGATGAGTGCGTAGAGGCCGGACTCAGAGACGGCCGCGACACCGCGATTCGGCAAACCGGGGAATTCCCCTTGTTTGACCCCGCGAGTCTCATCCTCATCGAGATACTTAATCCATTGGGTGACGCCTGACGAGGTATTCATACCCAGCGCGTCACAAACGTCCTTCGCTACGAACCAGGGTTCCCCGTCAATCTGGCCCGTACGGAGTGGATGGCCCTCAAATTCGAATCGTCCAACTTCTTTCATTAGTTGTAGTCCTAAGTATTTCGGTCAAATAGCGTGCCCCGAACTCGCCGGGGAGTTGTACAACGCGCCGCGCAGGCTGGGGACTTCTATTCCGTGGTGGCTGGCCCAGCGTTCAAGGTGAAGTTCCCCAATAAACCACTTTTTCCAGCGCTTGTGAAACACAGGCTTTGCTCCGGCCTCTTTCGCACGATCCAGCAAATATCCTGTCTTGTTGACGCGGTCAGCGTGCAACATTCCGCGCCGCCCTAGACCTTCCGGAGGCACGCCGCGAACAACCGTAATCGTGTGGCCGTTGATAATCTTCTGTACTCCGCGCGGATGTTGCGCGGTCTTGCTTGTATGCATGCTTTCTCCTAGTGGTGAAAGGACCGCGAACCGATCCGCTCACGCCTAGGTAGACGTGTTTCTTTCGTAGCTGCACTCGACAGAGCCGCACCGGAGCAATGAATAAACCGGGGGGATGCCGCCACTACGTCACGACCCGAACAAGGGCCGGCAAGCTTTCGAGGCTTACACGCTTAGTTGTTAAAGATCGCTGCCGTGATCTAGGACGCCTTGCCTAGCGGATGCTGCCTACCGGCTTGCGCCGGGTTCTGCTCACTTCCTACTACGTGCTACCTTTTGCTGCCGCCGTTCGTTGGCGTTGGCATGGAATGAACTTTACGAGTACCACGTGGTTATAACCAAGTGGAATTTTCAACCTAAGCACACTTTCCGATTTGTAGAAACTATTTGGTTATGACCAGTTGGTCACGTACAATCGCACGCGTACCTAATCAGACACCCTACAGAGATGCCCCAAACACTTGCAGAAACCTTCAAAGAACGCCTATACCTCGCTGCGGGCATCAACGACGAGACTCTCAGCGGATGGATGGTTGCGCAAGATATCGGTGTGGGTGTTACCAAAACGATCAAAGACCGTAACGGTGTTCCGTCGGCGGAAAAATTGGTCGCTATCGCCGATGCCCTGGGTAAGTCTGTTGACTGGCTTCTAGGCCTGGACAAAGAGGCGATTGAGGAAGACGCACTCATCGCGCGCGGTACTGCCCTAGCCAAGGCCAAGTTAGCCGGACCGGCCAAGACCGAAGAGTTCGTGTACGTGCCCCGATATAACATCAAGGCGTCTGCGGGAAACGGCTATTTCAACGATGGGAACGAGGGCCCTCGGTTCACTATGGCTTTTCGCCGCTACTGGGTTACCCACTTTCTCCGTGTTGACCCCAAGCACCTGTCCGTAATCTCAATCAAAGGCGATTCTATGGACCCGGTTCTAAAAGACGGGGACAATATCCTTGTAAATCATGTAGATACGGTACGATCGGACGGCATCTACGTATTGCGCCTGGAGGATAGCATCGTCGTTAAACGGACCCTGTGGGAACGGCCGGATTTTGTACACATCATTAGCGAAAACCCTGCATATCCAATGATTGACTACAAAATTTCACATGACTCAGACTTTGGCGTGATCGGACGTGTTGTATGGTTCGGCCGGCAAATTTGACATCGTGCGCCGGTATACGGTATTTTCTCCGGACTTAATTTCCGGAAATATTATGAATCGTCGCATGCGCTGGATACTAGGTATTGGAGGAGCGGCTATTGTTACCGTTATCCTCATGCCCCGCACGCCCATAATTAATGCTCCTGCCGATAGCGGGACAGCCTCCGGCACTTGCAAAGACACCGCAGCGCGAATTCGTCAAGATTATTTAGATAAAGGCTTCTCGCAGAGCAAGGCCGACGACATGGGCGATTCGTTTCTGACCATGTGTCTCCGGTCGGGCAAAGAGTAGATTCCCGAGAGCCCTGCTGGATCAGCAGGGCTACCTCACCTGGCTAGTCGTCCACATCAATTCAAATAAAATCAAATACTTAGCGCGGCTCATTTCACGATACGAAATACCCCTGAGCTAAGGAGAGGACGACCCTCACCCGATGAAGGATCAGTTCTCGCCTTCCGGTAGGCATGCCGGATGGAAAGCTGGCTATAGGCTAGCCGCCAATGATGCCCCAGGTACGTGCAAGGCGAACCCATTTCCCGGTCTCGGCGCACCGGATTAATAAGCGCCCCGAATGCCCCGAATCCTTCTCGCAGTTCCTCCCCGAATACGCACGGTGAGATACCCATGTTCCTTCTCATGAGTCTATAGAGGACTGCGTTAGCAGGCCGATATAGACGAATGATGGCTTGCGTTAGCAGGCCAGGAGATTAAGCCATTCAGAGAGTTACTAATTCTTCCCGCATTACTGGTGAAGCTGGAGTTAAACAGCGTAGACGTATTAGGCTTAGAGATAAGTACGTCTGTCAGAAGTGCGGAATAGCTGTACGTGTTGGAGAAGTAGACCATATCATCCCACTGGAACAAGGTGGAACTAATGATGATGTGAATCTACATTTGCTCTGCATAGACTGCCATAAGAAGAAGACTGCTACAGATAGAGGATATGCCCTTAAGTCTGGTAGCTCAGTAAATGGACTACCAACAGATAGTCATCATCATTGGAATAAGTAGATTACACTTGATCTATTATTACCTCTAGTATATCTAGTAGTTATCTATTGGCGTTCTCTGTAGATGGCTTATCTAACTGGGATACTGATTGCTGCACTGCTAATACTTATCGTTAGTGCAGTATCTTGATTGGCACGTACTTCCGACACCCAATATCCATGTGCTTGGTAGCTATCTCCGCGTGGCGTTGTTGCATAAATCATGGAAAGGCCCCTTTGTTGCTAGAAATTTTCGTTCTATCGTGGATTCCTGCGCCTCTTGCTCGAAATTTCACAAAGTCATGCATATTT
>JAYFRU010000229.1:0-5617 GCA_040946965.1 Burkholderia sp.
GGCCTGCACGTACGCGCTGCTTCGTTGCCTCGTCCATTGCCATGTCAAGTCCTCATCAAGCCGGTGATGAGATCTATGACGCACGACGGCCGTTTCCGTTGTCATGATTTACGAATTACTCAATAACCAGCGCCGAGAAGATCGCCATGTGCAGCACGCCGACCGACAGCACCACCGGCAGGTCGGCCCGCTTGAGGATCGCCAGCCGGCGGCGCGCGAGGCAGAGCAGCAGCAGCGCTACGGTGCCCGCCGCCGAGCGCAGGCACACGGCCCAAAGCGGCGGCAGGTCGCGCAGCAGGAGCTTGCCTACCGGCCAGTTGAGCCCCCAGCACAATGCCACCAGGATCAGCAGCGCGAAGATACGGGATGGAGCCACGGTGATTGCCCTCGGTCGTTTTTTTGTGGCATCGCGTCGCGTCATGCCTGGCCGAGGATGTGGCGGCGGCCGGGCGACGCGCCATTGTAGCGTGCTGCCGGCTGGGTTCAGGCCAGCCAGCGGGCCACCAGCGAGGCGATCGCCCGGCCTCGCTCGGCTTGGCCCAGGTCGAGGTGGGTGCAGGCCAGCTCGGTGACGCGCAGCGGCCGGCCGGAGAACGCCTGCCAGTCGCGCGGATCGTCCGCCGCCGTCATCGCCGCCGCGTCGGGCATCGGCTGGGTGGCGCGCACGATCGACAGCTCGCCGTCGTAGCGGCCGGGACGATAAGCCTGGGTTGCCGCCAGGCAATGCCTCACCACGGCGAACAGCCGTCGCGCGAGCGCATCGGACAGCTCGGTGATGCCGTGTGCCCGAGCCCGGGCGATCAGCGCGGACAGATCGGCCGGCGCTTGCCAGTCGGCGGCGAACACGGCCGGTCCGAACAGCTGGCCGGCGAGCGCGCG
The DNA here is from genome assembly GCA_040946965.1 of Burkholderia sp. GTDB lineage: Bacteria > Pseudomonadota > Gammaproteobacteria > Burkholderiales > Burkholderiaceae > Burkholderia. The sequence goes on from JAYFRU010000229.1 coordinate 880, forward strand.
CAGCACGCGCGCATCGTCGAGCACCGCGCTGCGGCCAGCCGGCACCGGCGTGTCGAGCAGGGCGAGGAGCTCGACCTCCTCGCTCTTGGCACGCAGCCGGCACGCTGTCTGGTAGGCGACCAGCCCGCCGAACGACCAGCCGAGCAGCCGATAGGGGCCGTGCGTCTGGCGGCTGCGAATCGCCGCGAGGTAACGCTGCGCCATCGCCTCCACCGAGCTGTCGAGCGGCTCGCCGTCCTCGATGCCCGAGGCCTGCAGGCCGAATACGGGAATCGCGTCCGGCAGGTGATCGGCGAGCGCCGCGTAGCGAAACGCGGTGCCGCCGACGGCATGGAAGCAGAACAGCGGGGCGGCGTCGCCGCCCTCGCGCAGCCTGTGACCAGCGAGGCCGGACCGCTGGCGGTGCTCGCGCGATCGCGCAGCGCCGCCGCCAGTTCGGAGACGGTCGGCCGCTCGAACACGACCCGCAAGGGCAACGCGGCATGGAAGCCGCGATTGAGCTCGCCAACCAGGGCCGCCGCCTTCAAGGAGCTGCCGCCCGTCGCGAAGAAGGGCGTGTGCCTGCCCACGCGCGCCAGCCCGAGCTGCCGGCACCAGATCGCGGCGATCCGTTGTTCCAGCTCGTCGGCCGGCTCGCTGCCGTCGCCCTCGAACCGCGTGTCGGGCGGCGGGGGCGGCAGGCCGCGCTTGCTGACCTTGCCGTTCGGCTCGATCGGCAGCGCATCGGCGACGACGATCACCGCCGGCACCATGTAGTGCGGCAGGGTGCGGCGCGCGTGTTCGTGCAGTTCGCGGATCAGCGCGGCCGGCTTGCGCGCGGAGGCGACGTAGGCGATCAGCCTTTCGCCGTCATTGCCCGCCTGCGCGACCACCGCCGCCTGGGCCACCTCGGCATGCGCCATCAGCACGGCCTCGACTTCGCCGGCCTCGACGCGATAGCCGCGTATCTTCAGTTGGTGATCGCCGCGTCCGAGGAAGGCGAGCTGGCCGTCGGGCAGCCAGCGGCCGAGATCGCCGGTGCGGTAGAGCCGCTCGCCGTCGCCGGCCGGATCGGGGACGCAGCGCTCGGCGCTCAGGCCGGGCCGCCGCCAATAGCCGCGTGCGAGCTGGATGCCGCCGATCAGGATCTCGCCGGTCTCGCCGGGCGCGACCGGCTGCATCCGCGCGTCGACGAGCCGGATCGACACCCTGGGGAGCGGCTTGCCGATCCGCACCGTGCCGTCGGCGCGCGGCGAGGCATGCCAGCACGTCACGCCGATCGATGCCTCGGTCGGCCCGTAGACATTGTGCAGCGGCGCGCTGTGACGCTTGGCGAAATGCGCGATGCTGCGCATGTGCAGCGTTTCGCCGCCGCAGAACACATGGCGCAGCGAAGCGCATCGGTCGATCAGGCCGGTGTCGAGGAAGCGTTGCAGCATCGAGGGCAGGAAGTGCGAGATCGTCACGCGCCGCGCCTCGATCAGGGCCGCCAGATGCTCGGGATCGAGATGGCCGTCCGGCTTGGCGAGCACCAGCTCGGCACCGCAGATCAGCGGCAGGAAGGTTTCCCAGATCGAGACGTCGAAGCTGCTCGGGATTTTTTGCAGCACGCGGTCGCCGGGGCCGACCGAAAAGGTGTCGCGCATCCAGGCGAGACGGTTCATCACGCCCGCGTGGGTGCCCATCACGCCCTTCGGCCGGCCGGTCGAGCCCGAGGTGTAGATCACAGGTAGGCCATCTCGAGCGCGGCCGGCGGCGGGGCGAGTGGCTCGCGGGCCGGCTCGCGGACCGCGTCCGGATCGATCAGCGTCGCGTGCGAGGTGCCCAGGCGTGCGATCAGGTCCGCCGTCGAGACGAGCGCCGCAGCTCCGGCGTCGTCCAGCATCGCCTGCAGGCGCTCGGCGGGATAACCGGGATCGAGCGGCAGGAAGGCGGCGCCGGCCGACAGGATCGCGAGTGTCGCCGCGATCGCGTCGGGCGAGCGCTCCAGCAGGACCGCGACGATCGGCGTGGCGCCCGACGGCAGCGCCGCGCGGATGGCGGCCGAGAGGCCCAGCACGCGTGCCGCGAGCGCGCCGTATCGCATCGAGCCCGCCGCGTCGCTGACCGCGATCGCGTCCGGCCGCGCCAGGGCGGCGCGGAAGAAGGCCTGATGCAAGGTGTCGGCGCTCGCGGGTTCGATGACCACGGCGGGGTCGGCGGGCAGGGCGTCGATGGCGACGCGGCAGGCTTCCGGCGAAGCCTCGACGCCGATGGCCGCCCAACCGCGCGGCAAGGGCAGATCGACTGGCCAGGTCGAGAGGTCGCCGCGCCTATTGCGCACGACGCAGTGCAGCGGGGAAGAACAGGCATTCATGCAGCGTGTCTCCAGGGTGCCGCTCAGCGGCTCGGCAGTTGATCGAGCCAGCGGGCCGCGTCGGCGAGAATCTCCGGCGTGAAGCCGTGGCCGATGCCGGGATGGTCGCGATGCTCGACGCGTGCGCCGCAGCACGTGAGCAGCTCGCGCGTGGCATGGGCCATCAACAGCGGCACGATGGGGTTGTCGATGCCGTGGCGGCTCAGGATCGGCAGCCCGTCGAGCCGGGGCGGCGCGCCGTGCGCCATCACATTCGGCGAGACCCGGCCGTTGACGTTGACCAGGCCGTCCACCAGCCCGCAGCGCGACAGCGTGGCCGCGAGCGCCATAGTGCCGCCCTGGCTGTGGCCGAGCAGATGGACGCCGCGTGCGCTTGAGCGCCTCCAGGAACTCGAGCAGGGTGACCAGGCTCGCGCGCTCCTCCCCGCTGCGGATGATGGGGCCGTCCGGCGTGCGCTCGAAGAAGAACCAGCGGTAGGCACCGGGGCCGATCCGCAGCGGCGCGCGCGGCGCGACCACGCGCCAGTGCTCGCCGAACAGGCCCGTGTGCTCGTATAGATGGCCCTCGTAGGAGGCGAAGCCGTGCATCAGCACGACCAGCGGCGCGTCGTGCCCGGCGCCGGCCGGCTCGCGTTCGAGATAGGACAGCGGCAGGTCAGTTTTCATCGGCGGTCTGTCCTTGACGGCTCGCGGCGTCGGCCGGCGTGGCCAGCCGCAGGAAGGCGATGAAATCGCCGACCGTGACGAGCTTCGCGTTGAACACCGCGGTGTCGTCGAAGTGCAGGCCGAGACGCGCCTCCAGCGAGACGAAGGCATGCAGGAAGCCGACCGAGGTCAGGCCCAGGCCGCCCGCCGTGATCGGCGTGTGCTCGTCGACCTCGGCAGGCGGCAGCGGCGGCTGGGCCTGGGCGGCCAGTGCCTCGATCGCGAGGCGGCGGATATCGTGGTCGTTCATGAGAGCTCCGAGGTGGCTTGGGTGAGATCGGGCAGATGGGACAAGGCGCGTTCGATTTCCGCGTCGCTGACGGCGACGTCCTCCATGCGTCCCTCGAGGTATTCCGCGTAGGCGCCGAGATCGAACATGCCGTGTCCGCAGAGGCAGAACAAGATAGTGGGCGAGGTGCCCGCCTCGCGCGCACGCAGCGCCTCGACGATGGCGCCGTGCACCGCGTGGGCCGATTCCGGCGCCGGCAGGATGCCCTCCAGGCGCGAGAACAACACCGCGCTTTCGAACACCGAGGTCTGCCCATAGGCGACCGCCTCGAAGGCGCCGTGATGGTAGAGCGCGCTGAGCAGCTTCGAGCAGGCGTGATAGCGCAGGCCGTCCGCATGCATGCCGGCCGGGCGGAACTGGCTGCCGAGCGTGTACATCTTCTGCAGCGGCGTGACGCCCGAGCCGTCGGTGTAGTCGTAGCGATACAGGCCGCGCGTGAGCTTCGGGCAGGCGGCCAGCTCGACGCTCACGCAGCGCACCTGGCGGCCGCCGCGAAAGCGTTCGCCGATGAAGGGCATGGCCGTGCCGCCGAAGTTGCTGCCCGCGCCGAGCGAGGCGATCACCACGTCGGCCTCGGCGCCGAGCGAGGCGAGTTGCTCGCGCGCCTCGACGCCGATCACGGTGGAGTGCAGGATCGAGTAGGTTTCGCCGCTGCCCACGCTGAGCTGGGTGTCGCTGCGCGAGGAGGCGTCCTCGAGCGCCTCGGTCACCGCGAACGCGATGTTGCTGGCATCGAGCCGGCCCTCGGCGACCAGCCGTGTGCCGACCTGGGTGCGATCGCTCGGGCTGGCCACCACCTCGGCGTCGTTGAGCTGCATGATGGTGCGGCGATAGGGCTTCTGCCGATAGCTGCTGCCCACCATGTAGACCATGCATTCCATGCCGAAGGCCTGGCAGCCGATCGCCAGCGCCGTGCCCCACTGGCCCGCGCCGGTGCCGGTGGCCAGCCGCCGCACGCCGGTGGCCTGGTAGTAATAGGCCTGGGCGAGCGCCGTGCTCAGCTTGTGGCTGCCGCTCGCATTGCCGCCTTCGTACTTGAAGTAGAGCTTCGCGTTGGTGCCCAGGTGCGCCTCGAGGCGGCGTGCGCGAATCAGCGGCGTGGGGCGCCAAGAGCGATACAGGTCGAGCACCGGGTCGGGAATCGCGATCTCGCGTTCGCGGGACATCGTCTGGCGCACCAGCGACAAGGGTATCTGCAGGCGCATCGCGGCGGACGCAGGATCGAGGCCGGGGGGCAGTTCGAACGGCAGGTCGCCGAGGATGTTGTACCAATGGCTTGGCAAGTGGGAAGGTTGGCTCATTGCGGGCACGGGGCTCCTCCTTCGTAGCAGGTAAGTGTTCACGAAAAACTGGTTTGAAATTTGGTTCCATAGCCAGCCAGTAGATCGGCCAGTTCAGCGTCGATGGTT
>JAYFRU010000230.1:0-5590 GCA_040946965.1 Burkholderia sp.
CCTCATCAAGCAGGTGATGAGATCTATAACGCACGACGGCCGTTTCCGTTGTCATGATTTACGAATTACTCAATAACCATGAACATCATCTGGGCGCGTTTTCTGGTGTCGCTTGTCCTGCTCGCGCTGGTCGCGACGCTGGCCGGCGTGACGATCGGCGTGCGCGCGGGCCTTGCCGTGGCCGTCGCGCTGCTGGTCGCGCAAGCGTTTTTCAGCACCTTCCATACCCAGCAGCTCTGGCGCCTGCTCGATGCGCCGGTGTACGGCGAAGTGCCGAGCGCGCCGGGCATCTGGGGCGAGATCTACTACCGCCTGCACAAGCTCGCCAAGCAATGGCACGCCCAGGTGCGCCAGGTCGAGCAGCAGCACTCGCGCTTCATCCAGGCGATCCAGGCCTCGCCGAACGGCGTGGCGATGCTCGACGATCACGATCAGATCGAGTGGTGCAATGCGATCGCCGAGCTGCATTTCGGGCTCGACGCCAAGCGCGACCTGCGCCAGCACATCACCCACCTGGTTCGCCATCCCGATTTCGTGCGCTACCTGAATGCGCAACACTACGACGAGATGCTGGTGATGCGCGGCATGGGCGAGGGGCGCCAGCACGTGATCGCGGTGCAGGTGTTCCCCTACGGCGACAACCGCAAGCTGCTGCTGACCCAGGACATCACCGAGGTCGAGCGTACCGACGCGATGCGCCGCGACTTCGTCGCCAACGTCTCGCACGAACTGAAGACCCCGCTCACGGTGCTCTCGGGCTTCCTCGAGACGCTGCGCGAGTTGCCGCTGTCGGAGGAGGAGCGCGCGCGCTACCTCGACATGATGGAGCAGCAGGCCGGGCGCATGCGCAAGATCGTCACCGACCTGCTGGTGCTGGCCAAGCTCGAGGGCGAGGGCAAGCCGCCGACCGACAAGCCGGTCGACATGGACGACGTGCTCGGCCATCTGGAGGACGTCGCGCTGACGCTGTCGGGCGGCCATCACGAGATCTCCTTCGAGATCGACGATACGCTCAGCGTGACGGGCGCCGAGACCGAGATCTTCAGCGCGCTCGGCAACCTGGTGACCAATGCGGTGCGCTACACGCCCGAGGGCGGCAAGATCCGCGTTTGCTGGCGCCGCGACGGCTCGCAGGCGGTGTTTTCGGTGAAGGACAGCGGCTTCGGGATTCCGGCCGAGGACTTGCCGCGGCTCACCGAGCGCTTCTACCGCGTCGACCGCAGCCGCTCGCGCGATACGGGCGGCACGGGTCTGGGCCTGGCGATCGTCAAGCACGTGCTGCAGCGTCACGACGGTCAGTTGCTGATCCAGAGCGAGGAGGGGCGCGGCAGCACCTTCACCGCGCGCTTCCCGGCGCAGCGCACGGTGGTGCGCCGGCCGCGCGCGGCCTGAGGCGGCCAGGGCGGCGCCGGCCGCCCATCCATGCGCCATCTTCGATGCGCACCAGGCAAAACGCCACTCGCTAACGAGTGGCGTTTTGCATTGCGGGAGGTGTCAGCCGCCCGATCGGCGCGACATCAGCCGCCGAACTTCTCCAGCAGGCCGAGCTGCGCGCTGCGCCGGGTCTTGCCCGAATGGCGGCGCTTGTAGTGGCCGTCGCTCTGCATCACCCAGGCCGATTGGTTGTCGCCGAGGAACACCGAGACGGCCTCGGCGATCACGCGGCGCTTGAGCTTGCGATCGTGGATCGGGAAGGCCACCTCGACGCGGCGGAACAGGTTGCGGTCCATCCAGTCGGCGCTCGACAGGTAGACCAACTCGGCGCCGCCGGCATGGAAGTAGCAGATGCGGTGATGCTCGAGGAAGCGCCCGATGATCGAGCGCACCGTGATGTTCTCCGAGAGGCCCGGCACGCCCGGCTGCAGCGCGCACACGCCGCGCACGATCAGGTCGACCTTCACGCCGGCCTGCGAGGCCTCGTAGAGTTCGGCGATCACCGACGGTTCGAGCAGCGCGTTCATCTTGGCGACGATGCGCGCGCGCTTGCCGGCGCGCGCATTGGCGATCTCGTTGCGGATCCCCTCGATCAGCTTGGGATGCAGCGTGAACGGCGATTGCCACAGCTCGTGCAGCTTGAGCTCGCCGCCGATGCCGGTGAGCTGCTGGAACACGTGGTGAACGTCCTCGCAGATCTTCTGCTCGGCCGTCATCAGCCCGAAGTCGGTATAGAGGCGTGCCGTGCGCGGATGGTAGTTGCCGGTGCCCAGGTGCGCGTAGCGACGCAGCACGGTCTTGCCGCCGCGCTTCTCGCGGCGCACGATCAGCACCATCTTGGCGTGGCACTTGTGGCCCACCACGCCGTAGACCACATGCGCGCCCACCGCCTCGAGGCGCGAGGCCCAATTGATATTGGTCTCCTCGTCGAAGCGCGCCAGCAGCTCGACCACCACGGTCACTTCCTTGCCGTTGCGCGCGGCTTCCATCAAGGCGTCCATCAACGGCGAATCGGTGCCGGTGCGGTAGATGGTCTGCTTGATCGCGACCACGTTGGGATCCTTGGCCGCCTCGCGCAGCAGCTCCAGCACCGGCTGGAAGCTCTCGTAGGGGTGATGCAGCAGGATGTCGCCGCGATCGATCGCGGCGAACATCGAGGTGGCATTGGCGATGGCCGCCGGCGTGGACGGCGTGTGCGGCACGAACTTCAGCTCGGGCAGGTCGACCAGGTCGGGCAACTGCATCAGCCGCACCAGGTTGACGGGGCCGTTGGCGCGGTAGCAGTCGCGCTCGTTGAGCTCGCTCTCGTCGAGCAGGCGGCGCACGATATGGGCCGGCGTGTCGGCCGACACCTCGAGCCGCACCGCATTGCCGAGATGGCGCGCCGGCAGTTCGCCCTGCAGCGCGACGCGCAGGTTGGTGATCTCGTCCTCGTCGACGAACAGCTCGCTGTTGCGCGTGATGCGGAACTGGTTGCAGCTCTTGACCACCAGCTTCGGGAACAACTCGCCCACGAAGCGCTGCATCAGCGAGCTGAGCAGCACGAAGCCGTGGCGGAAGCCAGACAATTCCTGCGGCATGCGCACCAGGCGCGGCAGCGCGCGCGGCGCCTGCACAATGCCGAGCAGGGCCTGGCGGCCGAAGGCGTCGCGGCCTTCCAGCTCGACCACGAAGTTCAGGCTCTTGTTGAGCACGCGTGGGAACGGGTGGGCCGGGTCGAGCCCGATCGGCGTGAGCACCGGCAGCAGTTCGTCGAGGAAGTAGGCGCGCGCCCAGTCGAGCTGCGCCTCGCTCCAGGTGTCGGTGCCGTGGAAATAGATGCCTTCGGTCCCGAGCGCCGGGAAGACGGTCTCGTGCAGCATCGCGTACTGCTTGTGCACCAGCCGTTGCGCGCGATCCACCACCAGGTCGTAGACGTGCTGCAGCGACATGCCGTCGGGCGACAGCGCGCCCGGGTTGTCGCGCATCTGTTCCTGCAGCCCGGCCATGCGGACTTCGAAGAATTCGTCGAGGTTGCTGCTGGTGATGCAGATGAAGCGCAGCCGCTCGAGCAGCGGCACCTGCGGATCGGCAGCCTGCGCCAGCACGCGCTCGTTGAAACCGAGGATGCCTAGTTCACGGTTGAGCAGCGGGTAGCGGATAGCCATCGGCAGCGAGGATGGCAGATCGGGTGCGGCGGGCAGAAACGGAAGTTGGGAAATTCTCACGGTGCGATGACATCTTGATGGCGTATTTGATCTTGTTCTGAAATGATACGGCCTGACATTCCATGATTTAATGACTAATTGATGACAATCACGGTTTTGTCTACAAATAATACGTCCGCCCGAGCGGAAACTCACCACCTGTTTCAATCGATACAAATCGCGGATACTGCGGTGGCGCGCGGCATGGCGCGATGATCCGACACCGCAAGCGCGCCAGCCTTTAGAATGTCCCGTTTGTGATGGACTGGGCTGCCCTAGCGGCGGCTTGCCGGCCTGAGAACGGAGCGCCTACCGATGGTTACATCCTCGCAATTGCTTGCCGCCGTCGATCTCGGCTCGAACAGCTTCCGGCTGATCGTCGGCCGTGTCGAGGAGACCCCTGCGGGCAGCCAGATCTACCCGGTCGACGCGCTGCGCGAGCCGGTCCGGCTCGCCGCCGGCCTGTCGCGCGACAAGATGCTCGATCGCGCCTCGCAGGAGCGTGGCTGGGAGGCGCTCAAGCGCTTCGGCGAACGACTGCGCGATTTCCACCCCGATCATGTGCGGGCGGTCGCCACCAATACGCTGCGCGTGGCGAAGAACGCCGGCGAATTCCTGGGCGAGGCGGAAGCCGCGCTGGGCTTTCCGATCGAGGTGATCGCCGGCCGCGAGGAGGCGCGCCTGATCTACGCGGGCGCCGCGCACTCGGTGCCGGCCAGCGCCGGCAAGCGGCTAGTGGTCGATATCGGCGGCGGCTCGACCGAATTCGTCATCGGCCAGCACTACACGCCGATCGTGATGGAAAGCCTCTATATCGGCTGCGTGAGCCATAGCCGCCAGTTCTTCCCGGCCGGCAACGTCGACGAATACACCATGCGCCAGGCCGAGCTGGCCGCCAAGCGCGAGATCCAGATCATCTCGGGCGAGTACAAGAAGGCCGGCTGGGACCAGGCGATCGGCTCCTCGGGCACCGCTCGCGCGCTGGCCGAACTGGTCGAGGGCAATGGTTTCAACGACGCCGGCATCTCGCACGGCATCTCGCGCGGCGGGCTGGAACGCCTCAAGCGCGCGCTGATCAAGGCCGAGAACGTCAACCGCCTGAAGCTGGTCGCGCTGAAGCTGGACCGCATCCCGGTGCTGGCGGGTGGCCTGTCGATCATGCTGGCGGTGTTCGAGGAACTTGGCATCGACTACGTCGACACCACCGATGGCGCGCTGCGCCTGGGCGTGCTCTACGACCTGCTCGGCCGGGCCCAGCACGAGGACATGCGCGCCGTGACGGTGGAAGGCTTCATGCGCCGCTACGGCGTCGATCGCCCGCAGGCCGACCGCATCGCCTCGCTGGCCACCAGCTTCTACGACCAGATCGAACACACCGACGAAGCGGCCCGCGAGGAAGACCGCACCTTCGTCGGTTGGGCGGCCGCGCTGCACGAAATCGGCCTGTCGATCTCGCACAGTGCCTACCACAAGCATTCGGCCTATATCGCCAGCAATGCCGACATGCCCGGCTTCTCGCGCACCGACCAGGCCCGCCTGGCGGCGCTGGTGCTCGGTCATGCGGGCAAGCTCGGCAAGCTCTCGCAATCGCGCGACGTCGAATGGCCGTTGCTGTTCTGCCTGCGCCTGGCCGCGCTGCTGTGCCGTCGGCGAACCGATGCGGGCCTGCCCGAGATCTCGGTATCGCACGCCAGGAAGGGCGGCTACGAGGTCCGGCTGCCGAGCAGCTGGGTCGAGCAGAATCCGCTCACCGACTACAGCCTGAGCCAGGAAGCGGCGGAGTGGGAGAAGGTCGGGATTCCGTATCGCGTGGTCTACACCGAGGCCTGAACGGCCATCGCCGAGGCCGGCCCGCAGCGGGGCCCCTCTCGCCTGAACGGCCGCACCTGGTGCGGCCGGTTTCTTTTCGTGCGCCCGGCTGGGCGCACACACTTGGAGGTGAAAGTCCTCTACACGCCCGACAAGGGGAA
>JAYFRU010000231.1:0-5569 GCA_040946965.1 Burkholderia sp.
GCGGCGCTGAGGGGGGGTGGCGGCACACCTTTTAGCCGCCGCCAGCCCCGGGGGGGGGGGTGGGGGGGGGGGGCGGGGGGGGGGGGGGCCGCCGCGGGGGGGGGGGGGCGGCCCCCCCCGCGGCCGCCCGGCGCGCCGGCGGCGGCGCCGCGCGCCGTGCTCGAATCCACGGTGCGCGCCGAGCTGGGACGGCAGATCCAGGCGTTGTTGAAAACCCGCCCCGACGATCTCGACGCCGCCGCCAATCTCGCGGAACTCGGCTTCGACTCGATCAGCTTGGCCGAATTCGCGCGGGTGTTGAGCCGTTTCTACGCGGTCGATGTGCGTCCGTCGGTGTTCTTCAGCCACCCGACGCTGCGCCAGCTCGCGCACTACTTCGTGGGCGAGCATCGCGCGGCCGTCGAGGCGCGCCATGGTGATGCGGCGACGGATGCATCGAAGGCGATGGATACGGCAGCGGCGGCGGCAGCAGCGGACGGGACCGCGACCGCGCGCGCACCGGCGGGCGCGCAGGCCGCGCCTGCCGACACGGCGCGCACGCCCGCCGACGAGCCGATCGCCGTGATCGGCATGAGCGGGCGTTTCCCGCAGGCGCGCGACGTCGACGAACTGTGGCGGATCCTCGCCGACGGCGTCGACACGATCGACGAGATTCCATCCGACCGGTTCGACTGGCGGCCGCTGTTCGCACCCGACGCGCCGGCTGAGGGCAAGACGAACAGCAAATGGTGCGGCTGCATTCCGGGCGTCGGAGAATTCGATCCGATGTTCTTCCGCATCCTGCCGTCCGAGGCCGAGCAGATGGACCCGCGCCAGCGTCACCTGCTGCAGGAGGCGTGGCGCGCGCTCGAGGACGCCGGCCTCGGCCCCGACCATCTCGCGCGCCAGAAGCTTGGCATGTTTGTCGGCGTCGAGGAGGGCTGCGACTACCAGCGCCGCGTGCCGGGCGCGAGCCTGACCGCGTCGCACAACGGCATCCTGGCATCGCGGCTCGCGTATTTCCTCGACATGAAAGGGCCGGTGATGGCCGTCAACACTGCGTGCTCGTCGTCGCTCGTCGCGGTGCATCTCGCGAGTGAGAGCGTGCGGCGCGGCGAGTGCGACGTCGCGCTCGCGGCCGGCGTGAACCTGCTCGTGTCGCCGCTCGCCTATGCGGGCATGACTCAGGCCGGCATGCTCTCGCCGGACGGCGCGTGCCGCGCCTTCGACTGCGGCGCGAACGGGATGGTGCCGGGCGAGGCGGTCGCGGTCGTGGCGCTCAAGACGCTATCGCGCGCGCTGGCCGACGGCGATCCCGTGCACGCGGTGATTCGCGGCAGCGACGTGAACTACGACGGCCGCACCAACGGCATCACCGCGCCGAGCGGCGCATCGCAGGTCGAGCTGATCGCGCAGGCGCAACGCCGCGCGGGCGTGCGGCCCGACGACGTCGACTATGTCGTCGCGCACGGCACGGGCACGCGCCTCGGCGATTCGGTCGAAGTCAACGCGCTCGTCGACGCGTTCCGGCGCGGCACGGACCGTCAGGCGTTCTGCGCGCTGACCTCGACGAAGAGCAATCTCGGTCACACCTTCGCGGCCTCCGGCCTCGTGAGCCTTATCAGCCTGGTGCTCGCGATGCGGCACGACACGATTCCGCCGACGCTGCATTGCGACGAGCCGAACGACTTCATCCACTGGGACGCGAGTCCGTTCTTCGTGAACCGGCGGCCGCGCGCGTGGCCGCGCTGCGCCGGGCGCGCGCGGATCGGGGCGGTCAGCGCGTTCGGCATGAGCGGCACCAATGCGCACGTCATCGTTGCGGAGCCGCCCGTGCGCGCCCCGGCCCGCGCGGCGGCCGCGCCGCGCCGGCTGCTCGCGTTGTCCGGGCGGAGCGAGGCGGCGCTGCGCGCGAGGCTGGCGCAACTGGCCGCGTATCTCGCGCGCGAGCCCGCCGCGCCCCTGGACGCGGTGGCCGCCACGCTGCTGCTCGGTCGCCACCATTTCGCGCAGCGCGCCGCGTTCGTCGTGCACGATCGCGACGACGCGCTCGCGCAACTGCACCGCGCGCTCGCGGAGCCCGCCGCGTTCGACGCGGCGCGGGGCCGGGCGGAGCCTGGCGCGACCGACGCCGCGCTCGACGAGCCGTTGTCGCCCGACGCGCTCGCCGACGCCTGTCGTGCCTATCGCGCCGGTCGCGACGACGTCGGCTGGGCCGGCTTGTTCGAGGCGCCCGTCGCGCGCGTGAGCCTGCCCGGCTATCCGTTCACGCGCGACACGTATTGGCTCGACGAGCCGGCGGCCGCGCCCGCCGCGTCCCCCCATCCGCTCGTGCATCGCGAAGTCGGGACGGGCGGCCGGACGGTCTTCGCGGGCCTGTTCGCCGCCGACGATCCGATCCTGCTGCCGGCGCGGCATGACGACGGCCGCTATCTGAGCGGGCTCGGCTATCTGGAGATGGCCCGCCACGCGGCCGAGCGCACGGGCGGCGCGGGCGTCGCGGCGCTGTCGGAGCTGGTCTGGGACGCGCCGCTGGAAGCGCGCGACGGCGAACCGATCGCGTTGAGCGCGACGCTGCACGGCGGCGTGGAGGCGACTTTCTATGCGATCGACGCGCCGACGCGCGCGGGCGCGCCGCTACATGCCGGCGCGATCGCGCGCGGGCCGGCCGCGTTGCCGCCGCGTTGCGACCACGCGGCGCTGCGCGCGGCCTTGCCGCCGCTCGCGGCCGGCGAGGAAGCGGCGCTGCGGCGCGCGCTCGCGACAGCCTGCGGACCGCACGGCGCGGTGTTCGAGACGCTTCGCGGCGACGCGTCGGCCTGGTTGGCGACGCTCGCGCTGCCGGACGGCGTCGCGGCCGGTCGCGCCGTCCTGCCGTTCGAGCCGGCGTATCTGGAGGCGGCATGGCAGCTCGTGCGCGGCGCACACGACGACGCGCGGCCGATCTCGTTGCGCCGTATCGACACGAGCGGCCCGTTGCCGCGTCGCCTCGCGCTGCATGCGGTGCGTCGCGCGGCGGGCTACGACCTGACTTTCTATGACGACGACGGCCATGCCCGGCTCCATCTGCACGAGCTGGGCATCGCGCCGTTCTCGACCCGACTCAACATATGACGGCCCGCGACGGTAACGGTGCGGCCAGGAGAGAACCGACGATGTCATTCGATCACCCGAAGCACGATGCCTCGCACGACGCGGACATACGGCAATGGATCGCGCGTTTTCGCGCCGCGGCGCGCGAGGATGCGGGGCCAGTGGCGGACGCGCCCGCTCCGCGCGCGCTCCATCCACTCGTGCAGCGCGATCTGCCGTCCCCGTCCGACGCCGCCGGCCGGCGCTTTGGCGGGCGGTTCGGCGGCGACGAGTTCTTCCTTGCCGATCACGTCGTGATGGGCGAGCGCGTGCTGCCCGGCGTCGCCTACCTCGAGATGGCCCGGGCCGCCGTCGCGCGCCTCGACGATCCGGCGCGGCCGGCCGAGGCGGGCTTTCGCCTGCGCAACGTGATCTGGGCGCGTCCGTTCGTGATGCGAGGCGCAGACGCGGCGCTCGACATCGAGCTGGCGCCCGGGCCGGGCGGCCAGCTGATGTATCGGGTCGTCAGCATGGACGGCGACGGCGCGCCCGTGCTGCACGGCCAGGGCACGATCGCCGCGGCGAACGAGGATGGGGACGCGCCGCCGCCGCGCGTGGCGCTCGATGCGCTGCGTCGACGGATCACGGCGGATCGCCCCGATGCGCATCGCATCGACCCCGCGCGCTTCTATGACGCGTTCCACGCGATGGGGCTCGACTACGGCCCCGCGCACCGCTGCGTCGAGGCGGTCTATCACACGCCCGCGTCGGCCGGCGCCGGCGCGCCGGAGGTGTTGGCGCGACTGGCGCTGCCGCGCGACGCGCGCGCGCAGGCCGCTGCGTTCGTGCTGCATCCGGGGCTGTTCGATTCCGGCCTGCAGGCCTGCGCGGGCCTCGCGGCGGCGGCCGGCCTGTTTCCCGACGCGGCGCTCACGCACGCGGCGCAGTCAGCGCCGCCCGCGCTGCCGTTCGCGCTCGATACGCTGGAGATCTTCGCGCGACCGCCAGCCCTGCTGTGGGTCTGGATCCGGTATGCGGACGGCAGCCATCCGGGCGCGCCGATCCAGAAACTCGACATCGATTTCCTCGACGAACACGGCGCGCCGTGTGTGCGTTTCGGCGGGTTCGCGTCGCGCGCGCCGCGCGCGACGACGCCGGTGCGCGAGGCGACGCCGGCACGCGCGGCCGCCGCGCCCCTGTCCGCCGACGCGCTGCGCTCGCGGGTCGAGCAACGCCTGCTCGCCTTCGTCGCCGATCTGGTGAAGATCGATCTCGCCGAGCTCGATGCGCACACGCCGCTCGTCGAATACGGCTTCGACTCGATCACGCTGACCGATTGCGCGAACCGCCTGAGCCGGCGCTACCGGATCGAACTGACACCGACGCTGTTCTTCGCCTATCCGACCCTTGCCGAGCTGGCCGCGTGGCTCGTCGGCGAATACCCGGCCGCGTTTGCGGACGAGGCGACGGCGCCGGCCGATGCGCTCGCGCCCGCGCCCGCGACGCCCGCTGTCGCACCCGCCGGCCCGCCGGCCGACGCGACAGCGCGGGATCCTGGCCCGGACGCGCCACGCGCCGCGTCCGGCGGGCTCGACATCGCGGTGATCGGGCTGTCGGGCCGCTATCCGCAATCCGACGATCTCGACGCTTTCTGGCGCAATCTCAGCGCCGGCCGCGACTGCGTGACCGAGGTGCCCGCCGATCGCTGGGACTGGCGCGAGCAGGGCGAGGCCTGCCGCTGGGGCGGGTTCATCGCGGATGTCGACAAGTTCGATCCGCTGTTCTTCAACATCTCGCCGAAGAGCACGGAATACATGGATCCGCAGGAACGGCTGTTTCTCGAACACGCGTGGTCGGCCATGGAGGACGCGGGCTATCGCCGCGAGGACCTGCAAACGCCGCCCGCCGGCTCCCTGAACGCCGGCCTGCCCGGCCAGGTGGGCGTCTATGCCGGCGTGATGTACGCGGAGTATCAGCTGGTGGGGGTCGACGCCGGCCACTGTCGCGGCGACTCGGCGTTCAACCTGTCGCATTCGAGCATCGCGAACCGCGTGTCCTATGTGCTCAACGTGCAGGGACCGAGCATGGCGATCGACACGATGTGCTCGAGTTCGCTGACGGCGCTGCATCTCGCCTGCACGGATCTCGTGCTGGGGCGCATCGACATGGCGTTCGCGGGCGGCGTGAACGTGAGCGTGCATCCGAACAAGTTCAACATGCTGCGCTTCGGCAAATTCCTGTCGACGCGCGGCCGCTGCGAGAGCTTCGGCGCGGGCGGCGACGGCTACGTGCCAGGCGAGGGCGTGGGCGTCGTGCTGCTCAAGCGGCGCGTCGACGCCGAGCGCGACGGCGATCACATCTACGGCGTGATCCAGGGCAGTGCGCTCAATCATGGCGGCAAGAGCAACGGCTACAGCGTGCCGAACCCGCGCGCCCAGCAGCAGGGGGGGGGGGGGGGGGGGGGGGGGGGGGGGGGGGGGGGGGGGGGGGGGGGGGGGGGGGGGGGGGGGGGGGGGGG
>JAYFRU010000232.1:0-5566 GCA_040946965.1 Burkholderia sp.
TTGTTAACAGGGGCTTCACCCCGGACCGTTGCGCGTAAACGTCACCGTGCCGCGGCTGATTTATGCAACAACGCCATGAAAAAGATCAACAGCCATTGTCGTCGTAGCCTATGGTTTTGTCTGGCACCTGTTCAGCGACGCCGCGATATCAGGGAAGTGGTCTGACCGTACTCACGGTGTGAGCAAAGCATCCGGTCTGTAGCACGTCAGCTGCGCTTCTCTTCACGCCTGGTGATAACGGGACCCCGTGTGTGCGGCGACCTCTCGTGCGACATCATGCCCGATCAGGCCAGGTGGCTCGGGCCAGCATGTCTTCGACGCCGGGTTCGGGGCGTCCGTGAGGAACATAGGTGCGTGCAATGGCGCCGTCGTTGCGCACGACAAACTCGACGTCGATATGGTGCAGCGTTTCAGGCTTCATGCCGCCATAGATCGAATCAACCAGCCAGCAGCACATCGTCATATTGGTGATCGCCTCCTTGACGTCCCTGTGCTCACCTCCATTAACGGCACTGACCAGCTGCTGTGCGAAGAAGGGAACGGAGCCGTTTGCCTTCTCCTCACCTAGATCACGCATCCCGGGAGCACGGGTCGATGCGATGTCAAGCAGGTTCGTAGCGTCGAGTGAATCAACGGCCCTGAAATGAGGCTCGCGATCCTCATTCAGCACAAGCGTAAAGACGCGCATTGAATCCTCCTGGTTTGATCCGGGGCCCGGATCTTCAGTCAACGTCATACGTGAGCTCATGCCACCGCTGCGAGGTGCCGGTCGAGCCGAGCTGGCCACGTGGAAACTTCATGATGGCGATCGCGTGCAGCGCCTTTTCATCAAGCGCCGGGTCGCCGCAGCTGCGCCGGACCTTGAGGTCGCGCACGTGTCCTTCGTCATCGAGCCACACGCGCACGAGCACCCGTCGGCGGGCGTCTGCAGGTGGGGTGACGGAGCGGGACATCATCCGGTCGATCAGCGACATGATCTCTCTGTTTCTGGTGGGCCTGGCTGGACTTGAACCAGCGACCAACCGATTATGAGCCGGCGGCTCTAACCGGCTGAGCTACAGGCCCGGACATGAAAACGTGACGCATACCGGACCCGCGCGCAATGCCAGCGTCCGCGTATTCCGTCGTGATGGTGCCGACGGTCATGAACTGGCCGCGCGGCCACCATCCATCGCTGCATCGAGCAT
Organism: Burkholderia sp.; assembly: GCA_040946965.1. GTDB lineage: Bacteria > Pseudomonadota > Gammaproteobacteria > Burkholderiales > Burkholderiaceae > Burkholderia. The sequence goes on from JAYFRU010000232.1 coordinate 1,188, forward strand.
ACGTGTCGCGCTCGCATAGCGCCGCGCATCGTCGGTCTTTGTGTACAGCGTCGTGGTGCCGAGGCTCGCGTGCCCCAGCGTCGTCTGCAGGTCGCGGATGTCGGTGCCGGCGTCGAGCGCATGATTGGCGTACGTGTGCCGCAGCCAGTGCGTGCTCGCGCGACGAAGATCGGCGGCGGCGCCCGGGTAGACGCGCTCGAGGTGGTCGGCGGCCCGCGCGAAGATCTGCTCGAAGATCCAGCTGATGGCATCGGCCGTGAGCGCCTCACCGGTCCTGAGATGGGCGATGAGCGGCGTACCGGGTGGCGCCGCCTCGAGCACGACCGGTACCGGCCGCAGCTGCAGGGAGTTGCGCAGGTCGGCCATGAGGCGTGCGGGTACCGGCACGCTGCGCCGGCGGCGGCCCTTGCCTTCTACCTGCAGCAGCCAGGCATCGTCAAGCACACCGTCAAGTGCCTTGCGTGTCAGCCCGCCTGTGGTCGCCGCGGCGAGTTCGGCACGGCGCAGGCCTGTGGCGTACGCGAACAGCACCACGAACCAGTCCCGGTGTTCCGCCGGTGTGTACGTGGTTCGCGTGACGGTCTGCAGCAGGCACTGCCACTGCGCGTGCGTGGAGGTCCGGCCGGCCGCGTCGATCGCGGCGCGCGCGGCATCGACCGACGGCAAGCCGCTAAACGGATTCACACGCAGGTATTCCTCACGCACGAGCCATGCGCACATCGAGGCGAGAATGATGCGGGCCGTTTCGCGGCTGCGGTCCGACAGCGGCCCCGCGAAGGGGCGCCATGCGACATCGAAGCGCTCGGCGCGCGCCGGGCCCACCCAGCGTTCAGCCGGCTGTGGATCCGCCAGAAAAGCCCCGACGTATTCGGCGCAATCCATCGTATTGAGCGACGACAGTGGCTTGTGCTTCACGACGATCGCCCACAGCAGCAACCGTTCGGCCTCACGCCGGTAGGCACGTGTCGTGTGGACACTGCGTGCGCCGCGCACGGCGATCCATGCATGGATGGCGTCGAGGTCGGTGTTGAGCGCCGCCTGGTGCGCCGGCACCGGTGCCCTGTTCAGTCCATTCGCGCCGTTGAGTTCCGCCGGCACGACGAGCGCCTCGAGCGGCGCGATGTCGCCCGTCATCGCGACGGGACGGGTGAGTGCCGGATGTCCCGGCACCAGCTGCCGGCGCGGTGTCATCGCGAGCGGCGACAGTTCGCCGAGCGACACCGCGTGGAGATCCAGCCAGTCGAGAATGCGCTGCGCGCGCCGCGGGCCGAATTTCGGGATCGCGATGTACCAGCGCTGACGCCGGCGCCGGATCAGCGTGAGCAGGTCGCCGAGCGTGACGAGCCCTGCCGCACGGAATCGCGCAACCAGTTCGGGACCGAACCAGTCCTCAAGCGGATCACCTGGTTGCGGATCCACGACGAGTGCCGTCTGCATGCGGGCAAGCGCCTGGGCCTGACGTTCGCGCAGACGCAGGTTACGCGAGACCTTGCGGTCGACGGGCGCAGACGCGGCCGGCGGATACGCTTCGAGATACAGCTCTAGTAGCGCAGCCTCGCTGTAGACACCGTCGGGGTCGATGGCGTCGCGATAGGCGTCGAGCGTGGGTGCCGTGCTGGCCACGCCCTCCCCCGCGCCGGCGTGAGCCTCAGCCGGAATGCGGCCGGGCTTCAGGCGCAGCAGGTGGGCGGCGGTCGTGTCGCCCGCGCGACGTGCGGCGATCGCGAGCGTGTCCCGGATGGTGGTGACCAGCTGGCGGGTCGTCGCGAGTCCGGTACCAGCCGTGCCGTAAATGCGGTGCAGGGTCGCCTCGTCCACGCCTTCGAGCCAGGCGCGGTAGAGCGCGAAGTGCGTCGAGGTGAGGCGGGCTCTCATGACGCGTCGATCAGTGCGGTGTCGCCGTGGCCGTTCGTCGCGGCCGCGAGTGCGACGGGATGTTTGCGCTGCAGGCGCTGCACGTGCTCCGTCGTCAGCGGCAGCAGCATGGTTTTCGTGAGGGGTTTGCGGGGGCGTGAACGCGACGGCGGCATGATGTGTCCGGTTTCAGGCGGGCGTGCCCGGCGGAGGGCGTTTCGCCGCGCCGCCGCCGGATGATCACTTCCCGCCCCCAGCTGCTGAGCGCGGTGTGCACATCGTGATCGATGTCGGCCGACGGACCGCCGGAATGGACGGGATGGGCCAGATACCCGTGGAACCGGCCCGGCGCGATGCGCGACAGGCGCCACGTCCGGTCCGCGTAAATGTCGATCGCGAACGTATTCCAGCCGGGACCGCACACTGTCGCGCGCCAGGTGTCGACCACGGCAGCGGGCAAGGCGGTGTCGGGACAGGTGTCGTGCGCGGATGAATCGGACAAGTCAGGTCTCCAGATACGGGGATTCTGGCTTCAATGCGTCGGGCCAGGCGGCTGTGCCGCAGATCCGGGCAGCGGTTGCCACTGGAACAGTTACGGTCTTTTCTGGAGCGCGTGTGCCTTGCGTGCGAGACGTTCCATCTGGTCGAGACAGGCGGACGCTTCCTGACTGGTGGCCGGCTCGGCGTACGCGATCATGAAAACGCGGATCAGCTGCACCAGCTCGCCCTTCAGGTGCTGGTTGCGCATGATGGCCAGCACCGAGAACTGCTCCAGCAGCACGGCGGGCGCGCAGGCCAGGTTATCGAGACTCGTTGCCTTCGCGATTTCCCTGAACGACCCGGTCAGCATCCAGCGACGCTCGTCGCTGCCCAGCGGGGTCGTCCCGTCTGGTGAAACTTCCAGGCGGGGCGACAACGCCATCGCCTCACCGACCTTTGCGTCGATAAGCGCGAGATCCGCGTCGCTCCAGCGCGGGTCGCGATTGTCTTCCATGGTCAGGCGCATGGTCTCTCCTGTGTTTCAGGATCGTCGGATGAGTGAGGGGTAATGGCCAGCAGGCCGCCGTGAATTTTCTGGATCTCTTCTGCGGCCGCAAACAGGCGTTCCCGGTACGGCGCGTATTTCGCGTCGCCCGGGATCATGCCGCGCCACTCCCGTCCGCCGCGCACGCATTACCCGTGGCGCCTGCCAGTGCCATCAGCAACAAGACCGTTTTCTTCACCTCGTCTCTCCCTGCAGCGTTGTCCTGTTCATGATCGATACCGGTCGGCGGCGACGATATCGAAGAGGCCGTCAAACTGAAGCATCGGAAATTTTTCACGCCATGCCTGTAGCTCGCGTTCGAGATCTTCGCGCGGCGTAACGCCCTCACGTCGCTCGCCGTTCTGCGCGGCGAGCATCGCGCGATACGCATCGGCGATGGCTGAACCCAGCCCCGGGCAATGTGTCGCTGCACCACCCGACGTGCAGATGCGCACACCTTCGGTGGTGCGCCCGTGTTTCGGTGCGACCTGAACGTACCAGTCGCCATTACCGCCCTGGAAAATCACCAGCGCGCGCTGTTCGTCTGCGGGCTGGTCGCGGTCATCGGTGACATACATGGCCTTCACGGGGGTATTCATGATCTGCTTCCTGTCACGACCACGGGTCATCCAGATCGATGCCGCAGTCCACAAAATCCTTCACGTTGCGCGTCGCCACTGTGGCGCCGCGTGAGCGCGCGATGGCGGCGATCATCGCATCGACCTGGCTGCCCGGCCGGCCCGCGAGCTTGCGCGTCGCGGCCACCCTCGCGTAGGCGTCGGCCGCGTCCCAGTCGAAGGCCAGCACCCGGCCCGCGAACTCGACATCAAAAATCCCCCCGATCGCCACCGCGAGTCCGTCACGCCGGGCACCTGGCGGCAGCAGGAGCACGCCATACAGCATTTCGGCACGCGAGAGCGTGGTGGTGAACAGCGCCGCGCGCGGCTGGCGGCCGAACCACGCCAGCACAGCGGCATGCGGTGCCGGACGCAGCAGCTCGGAGAGCACATTGGTATCCAGGACGATCATGCGCCGCCCAGCTCCGGTTCGCGGACGGGTTCACGCGTGGGCAGTTCGAGGTCGACACCGCCGAAGGGCGAGACGCGCTGACGGATGGCGTCGACGAGACTGTTGCCCTGCAGGGGCTCGATGGCCAGCGCACTGCGCAGGATGTCGCGCGCTTCTTCTTCCATCGAGCGGTTGTGGCGCGCGGCCTGGATACGGAGCCGCACCTTGAGTGGCTCGTCGAGATTGCGGATGGTCATCACGGCCATGTGGCCTCCTGTGTTGACATGACTGGGGGTGTTCGTGAAAACGGGTCGTGGCTGTTCATTCACATCGCGCGATACGCTGCAACGACTTCATGTTATTCAATGCATAATTTAACGTCAATGACAGCATTCGTGGCCGATGCGTAGAACCATCGCTTGCACAACTAATGTTGTAATCATCATGCTGCGCCGCAGCAATTCCTCGTAAGCCTTGCCCTGAAAGGCTGAGA
>JAYFRU010000233.1:0-5559 GCA_040946965.1 Burkholderia sp.
AAGCACACCGGCTCCTCAAGCGCTGGCCGCCTGATCATGCCGCTCCGCCCGCATACACCAGACTTGACGATTGCTCGATCCGGAAGCGCTGAAGGCCTACGGGCTCAAGCCCAGCGATCTGCAGAAGCCCGGCAGTAATTTCGGTGCGCAGATGTACGCGCCCGATCCGAAGGTGTTCGGCGACAGCATGAAGCCCACGATCGCGTTCAAGGGAACCCAGCAGCTGTTCGGCGAGGACATGAGCAACAATCTCTCGCAGGGCCTGGGCTCCGATTCGCCGTACTACCGCAACGCGGTGAGCATCGGCAAGAATATCGAGGCTTCCGGCGCGCCCTCGGGCGTCGACTTCACCGGGCACTCGCTGGGCGGCGGACTGGCCTCGGCCGCCTCCGAGGCCAGCGGCTCGTCAGCCGTGACCTTCAACGCGGCAGGCCTGGACCCCGGCACGGTGGCGCAATACGGTGGTGCCGTCCAACCCAGCAACATCACCGCCTACCGCGTCGACGGCGATATCCTGACCGGCATGCAGGAAGGCCGGCTCGGGCCGATCAGCGATGCCACCGCAGAGCTGATGCCTAAGACGGTCGGCACGCCCGTGACGCTGGACGGCAGCAGCGTGACCACGGTCGGCCGCCACCTGATGGGCCAGGTCAGCGACGGTCTCAACCAGCAGGTTTCGAAGGACGGGCTCAATCTTGCCTCTCATCTGAATTCATCCAACTGATGCGATACAAGTACGCGATTGCCGCCGGCGCCGTTGCCGCGCTCATGGGAGCGACGCTTCCACTTGGCTGGCCCACTCATGCTCAAGGGGCAAACATGACTGGTTTCAAACGCTACGCGCCTGAGGAGTTCTTTTCCGGGCAGCAGCTCAGCCTGGCCCAGGCGATTCAGGATGGCAACCTGGGCCGCGTGCAGCAGCTCGCGCCGAAGACGGACCTGAACCCGCCCGGCGCGAAAGGCACCACCTTGCTGCCGTTTGCCGCGCAGGAGATCGTGCCGGTCAAGAACGATGCGTCGAATCCGCGCTATCAGATCATTTCCGTGCTCGTGAAGGACGGCGCCGATCCGAAGGCGCAGCTCGGCGGCAGCGGCGAATCGGTTGCCGAGATCGCCTTGCGGGCCGATACGCCGAACCTGCTGCGCGTGCTGCTGGACGGCGGGCTCGATCCGAACTGGCTCTACAACGGCGATACCCCGATGATTTTCGCGGTGACCGAAAACAAGCTGCTGCCGCAATTGAGGGTGCTGGTCGAGCACAAGGCCAACGTCAATGCCCGCGATTCGCTGGGCAAGACGGCATTGTTCCAGGCCATCATGATCCAGCGGTGGGATGCGGTCGACTATCTGCTCGCGCACGGCGCAGACCCGAAAATCGCCAGCCAGCTCGGCGTGTTCTACGGCTGGGTGCTGCAGAACGAACTGCAGCATCACGCGACGCCGGATTCGCCGGCCAGCGCGCGCATCGAACAGATCCGCCGCAAGATTGTCGCGGCCGGCGCGCCGTGGCCGCCGCTCGATCCCAAGGCGCAGCGCACGGCGATGCGCGCGCGCGGCGAGAAGGTCGTGACCCCGGCCGGACAGACCGAATGATGCAGCTGTCCGGGCGTTTGCCGCAGGCGGGCCGCGCGGCGCGGTGCTGGCGAGCTCGATCGCGCTCTATGGGCTGTCGCTGTCGCTGCCCGCGCTGCGTTTCGAGAAGGAGGCCGCGCTCGGCGGGATATCGGTCCTTGCCCAGGGCTAGCTGGGCTTGCTGATGCTGAACCCCTCGTGGCTGGCCAATCCGCTATGGGTGGTCGCTGCGGTCCAGCTGGGCCGGCGCCGCTACGCTCGCGCGAGCGCCTTGTCCGCTGCGGGCCGTGGCCTGCGCCCTCGGTTCGCTGTTCACCACGCAGTGGTATTTCAACGAAGCCCAGGCCACGCCGATCGCCGGCCTCGGGTCCGGGTTCTATGTCTGGCTCGCCGCCCAGGCGATCCTGCTGGCCGGCAGCCTGCGGCTGCGCCGGGACGAGGCCACGAGCGCGCCTTGACGCGACCTGCCGGCATCGACGAGATCCGGCTTCCAAGTACGACGGGACAAGTGCATGAGCGATTCTGAAAACCGCATCCGCATCCACGAGGGCAGCATCGTGCTGCCTGCCGGCTTCGAGGATCGGACCACCAACCTGTTCGTGCCGTCCGACACGGCCGCGCAACCGAATCTCAGCGTGGCGCGCGACTGGCTGACGGACGGCGAAACGCTCGGGCCTTACGTGGATCGCCAGAGCAGCCTGCTCAAGTCGCGCCTGCAGGGCTTTCGCCTGCTGTCGCGCCAGGCCGAGCGCCTCGGCCCCGATACGGAACGAGGGCATCGTCGGCGAGCGGCTCGACACGGCCTACCGGAACGGCGCCAAGACGGTCTTCCAGCGGCAGGCCGCGTTCGTGGTGGCGCCGGGGCGCGTGTTGATCTTCACGGCCTCGAGCGCGAAAAGCCCCGGCGACACGTTCAACGCATTCTGGCGGGACTGGCTCGACGGCTATCGGCCGACGCAGCCGCCCTCGGCCTGACCACCGCAAAGGACTTCATCGTGTTCGAAGCCGCTCGCGTCACCGATCCGATCGACCACACCAGCGCGCTGACCGGTTTCCTGGTGGGCGCCGTGCTGGGCATTGCACTGATCGCCGCCGTCGCGTTCGCGACCTTTACCTGCGGTTTCGGCGTGGCCTTGCTGGCGGGCCTGGCTGCGGGCATCGGGGCGCAGGCGCTGCTGTCGATAGGGGAGTCGATCGGCAAGATGCTCAGCTCGCAGTCCGGCACGATCACCACCGGATCATCGAACGTCTACGTGAACGGCAAGCAGGCCGCCTACGCGACGCTCAGCGGCGTGGCCTGCAGCAAGCACAACCCGATTCCGCTGGTCGCGCAGGGCTCCACCAATATCTTCATCAACGGCAAGCCGGCGGCACGCAAGGACGACAAGATCACCTGCGGCGCCACGATCGCCGACGGTTCGCACGACACCTTCTTTCATGGCGGCACCCAGACCTGCCTGCCGCTCGACGACGAGGTGCCGCTGTGGTTGCGCACCGCCACCGATTGGGCCTTCGCGCTCGCCGGCCTGGTGGGTGGCCTGGCCGGTCTGTTGAAGGCTGCCGGCGGGCTGTCGAGGGCGGTGCTGCCTTGCGCGGCGAAATTCATCGGCGGCTTCGTCCTCGGCGAAGCCGTGAGCCGCTATGTCGCCGGCCCCGCGATCAACCGCGCGATCGGCGGCATGTTCGGCCATCCGGTCGATGTCACGACGGGGCGCAAGATCCTGCTGCCCGAGTCCGAACGGGACTACGTGATTCCGAGCCCGTTGCCGGTGGCGATCGAGCGCTTCTATTCGAGCAGTCTCGAGGTCGAGGGCACTCTCGGGCGCGGCTGGATGCTGCCCTGGGAGCAGCGTCTGCAAGCGCGCGAGGGGCGGCTCTGGCTGATGGATTCTCAGGGCCGCGAGACCGGGTTTCCGATGCTGCGTCCCGGCCAGGCCGCCTTCAGCGAGGCGGAGCAGCGCTATCTGACCTGTACGCCGGACGGGCGCTACATCCTGCACGATCTCGGCGAGACCTATTACGATTTCGGCCGATACGAGCCGGATTCCGGTCGCATCGGCTGGCTGCGCCGGATCGAGGACCAGGCCGGGCAATGGTGCCAGTTCGAGCGTGACAGCCGCGGCCGGGTGCGCGAGATCCTGACCTGCGGCGGCTTGCAGGCCGTGCTGGCCTACGAGCCGGAACGCGGGCGCCTCGATCGGATATCGCTCGTCAGCGGCGAGCAGAGTCGATCGATCCTTGCCTATGCCTACGACGAGGGCGGGCAACTGGCGTCGGTGACGGATGCCAATGGTGCGGTGGTGCGCCGCTTCGGCTATGCCGATGGGTTGATGACGAGCCATACGAACGCGCTGGGTTTCAGCTCGGGTTATGTGTGGGATGTGGTTGGCGGCCAGCGGCGGGTGGTGGCGACGCACACCAGCGAAGGCGAGGCCTGGTCGTTCGACTACGATCTCGAGCAACGGCGGACCCGCATCCGGCACGCCGACGGCCGCACTGCGCACTGGCGCTACGACGCGCAATTCCAGATCGTCGAATACACCGATTTCGACGACGGCCGCTATCAAATCCAGTACAACGAGGCCGGCATGCCGGTGCTGCTGATGCTGCCGGGCGAGCGCACCGTGAAGTTCGAATACGACGCCGCCGGCCGCATCGTCGCCGAGACCGATCCGCTCGGCCGCACCACCCGCACGCGCTATGACGGCAACAGCCTGAGGCCGGTCGAGATCATCGCGGCGGACGGCGGCACCTGGCATGCCGACTACGATCCGCAAGGCCGATTGGTGTCGAGCCGCGATCCGCTCGAGCGCGAAATTCGCTACGAGTATCCCAAGGCGCTCAGCACGCTGCCGAGCGCGCACATCGATGCGCGCGGTGGCCGCGCGACGCTCGAATGGAACCGCCTCGGCGAGTTGCTGGCCTACACGGATTGCACCGGCAAGACCACGCGCAACCGCTTCGATGCCTTTGGCCTGCCGCTCGAGCGGGAAAACGCGCTCGGCCAGCGGGTCCTCTACACGGTGCGCCCGACCGGCGAGCCAGGCCGGATCACCTATCCCGACGGCAGTTCGGAAAGCTTCGAATACGATGCGGCCGGCTTGCTGGTCCGGCATGTCGGTCTTGGCGGCCGGATCGATCAGTCCTTGCGCAACACGCGTGGCCAACTCGTCGAGGCGATCGACCCGGCCGGGCGGCGGACCCGTTATCACTACGACGCCGAGGGGCGCCTGGTCGGACTTCAGCAGGCGCACGCGGCTTATGCGTTCACCTATGACGTCGGCGGCCGGCTGGCGAGCGAAACGCGTCCGGACGGCGTCCAGAGGCGCTTCGCGTACGGCGAGGCGGGCGAGTTGCTGGCACTGGACATCGTCGGGACCGTCGAGGGCGGCGCGGTGTCGGCGCGTCGTCCGGTGCGCAGCATCCGCTTCGAACGCGACCGGATGGGTAATCTGAAAGTCCAGCATACGCCGACCGAGGTGACGCGTTACGAGCACGACCAGGGCGGCCGGCTGCTGGCGGCGGAGCGCGAGCCGACGGCGGCGGGCCTGGCGCTCGGCGTGGGGCCGGACACGCTGCGCTTCGAGTATGACAAGGCCGGGCGGCTGCTCGCCGAGCATGGCGCGAACGGCACGGTCGAGTACACGCTCGACGCGCTCGACAATGTCACGACACTCGCGCTGCCCCATCAGCAGACCTTGCAGATGCTGCGCTACGGCTCGGGGCATGTGCACCAGATTCGTTGCGGCGATCAGGTGGTGAGCGATTTCGAGCGCGACGATCTGCACCGCGAGCTCACGCGCACGCAGGGGCGGTTGGTCGAGCGCAGCGCCTACGATCCGCTCGGCCGCAAGGTCTGGCAGTCGGCGGGTTTCGAGCCGGAGGCGCTGGGGCGCGGCCGCGGCCGTTTGTTGCGCCCTTTTTTATATTATGCCCGCCGGTTAAAACTTATAAACAAACGACCCGATCCGCGGCACCACCCAAAAC
>JAYFRU010000234.1:0-5513 GCA_040946965.1 Burkholderia sp.
GCAATCCGTTCGCATCGCCTGCAATCATCACCACGTGGGCTACTCCGTCCTCATGCTCGATTTATGCAACAACGCCTCTTTCGTGGTGTCATAGGGCGCCTGGCTCAGCGTGGCGGCCGGCGCGAGCGAGGCGGCCAGCAGGCCTGCCGCGAACAGCGCGCAGGCTGCCAGGCGCGGCGGATGCAGGGGAGACGATCTCATCGGGGTACCTGTTCCTCTCGGATAGGGTGGGAAGGATCGCCGGCCGGCGCGGCATGCAACATGACGACGCCGCGGGTGCTTCACAGGCCGACGCGATGGCGCTACGTTCTGCATGCGGCTAGGGAGTGCCGACGATTGTAATCGTATGAGGGTTGCAGCGACAATCGAGGCGCGCCGTGCCCGTCGTCCCTGCAAGCGCCGGTCGGCACCTCGCGCCCAGACGCAATTCCGATGCCCGATCCGCCGTGCGCGCCGCCTTGCGTACGCGGCCCACCACGCGGCCACGCGCCGCAAAGGACACCGAGACATGCCCCGCACCATCGCCGAAAAACGCGCCGCGTTCCGCCAGCTCCACGAAAGCGGCTGTTTCCTGCTGCCCAACCCCTGGAGCGCCGGCACCGCTCGCTACCTGGAGACGGCCGGCTTCCAGGCGCTCGCCACCACCAGCTCCGGTTTCGCCTGGTCGCAAGCGCATGCCGACAACAGGCTGTCGCGCGAGGCCGTGCTCGCCCACCTGCGCGAGATCGTGCAGGCCACCGACCTGCCCGTGAACGCCGACTTCGAGAACGGCTTCGGCGCCACGCCCGAGGATGTCGCGGAAAGCGTCAGGCTGGCCGTGGAGACCGGCGTGGCCGGCCTGTCGATCGAGGATTCGACGGGCGACGCGAGCGGCTCGCTGTTCCCGATCGAGGTGGCGGTGGTACGCGTGGCCGCCGCGCGGCGCGCGATCGACGCCAACGGCGGCGACACGCTGCTGGTGGCGCGCGCCGAGAACTTCTTCGCCGGCCCGCCCGATCTCGACGACGCGATCGCCCGCCTGCGCGCCTACTCGGCGGCCGGCGCCGACTGTCTCTACGCACCCGGCATCCGCACGCGCGGGCAGATCGAGGCGGTGGTGATGGCGGTCGCGCCGAAGCCCGTCAACGTGCTGGTCGGCATGCCGCTCGACTTCACGCTGGCCGACCTGGCCGCGCTCGGCGTGCGGCGCGTGAGCATCGGCGGGGCACTGGCGCTGGCGGCCTGGGGCGGCTTCATGGCCGCCACGCAGGCGCTTGTGGCAGGGCGCTTCGATGGCTTCGCGGGGATTCCGGCAGGCAGGAAGCTCAACGAGCTGTTCGGAAGCAAATAGGCAAGCAGGCGGCAGGCGCGGCGCCGGTTTCAGGTATCTATGATCGGCCGCAGCAGCGCCTGCCCTTCATAAAGGAATCGCAGGTAGCGCTCGCGGATCTCCGCGAGCGACAGCGACGACACCTGCGTGGTGATGGTCAGGCTGGCGCGCATCTGCCCATGGCGGTCCGTCAGCGGCACGCCGAGGATGCGCATGCCGACCTCGTACTCCTGGTCCAGCTCCGCATAACCCTGCTCGCGGATCGCCGCGATCACGGTCTTGATCTCGACGATGCCGGTACGCGTGTAGGGCGTCAGCGCCTGGCGGTCGACCCGCGCCAGGTAGGCATCCAACTCCTCGTGGGGCAGCGAGGCCAGCCACAGCCGGCCGCTGCCGGTGCAGTACATCGGCAGCCGCCAGCCCTGCCGCATCGACAGCGAGGACACGTTCATCACGCGGCTGCGCACGATATGCACCACCTCGTCGCCGTCGCGCACGGCCACCGACACATGCTCGCGCGTCTCGGCCGCCACCTTCTCGACGATCGGCCGCATCATGCGTGGCAGCCGCGCCGACTCCACATAGACCTGGCCGAGCCGCAGGTTCCTGGCGGTCAGCCAGTAGTAGCGGCCGTCGGTTTCCGCGTAGCCGTCGTGCACCAGCGTCAGCAGGAAGCGCCGCGCTGGTGCTCAAGCCCGCGCGAGCGGCCGCCTCGGGCACGGTCAGCTGCGGCGTCTGGTCGTTGAACAGCAGAATCAGGGCGAGCCCTTTCTGCAATCCCGCGATCAGGTCGCGTTCATGGATGAGGGGTTGTTTCATCAGAGGATTATTCCGGCGAGGCAGGAAGCGGTCACGGCAGTGCGATTATCGCAATATCTTCGATTCTTCGCCGTTGCTGCCTCCTGGGCGCCGGTCGCACCATAAGCGCCATGTTCCTCATGGATTCCGGTGCGCTTCAATGATTCGCGGTACGACCGAACTGGTGGCCATCGTCGGCTCCCCCATCGCCCAGGTGAAATCGCCGCAGAACTTCAACGGCTGGTTCGAGCGGCACGGCAAGGACGCCTCGATGATCCCGATCGACCTCGAGGGCGGCTCGCTCGATCACTTCATCGACGCGATGCGGGCCTGGCGCAACCTGCGCGGCTGCGTGGTGACGGTGCCTTACAAGCAGCAGGTGGCGCCGCGCCTGGACGCGCTGAGCCTGCGCGCCGAGGCGCTGGCCTGTGTCAACGTGATCCGCCGCGAGGCCGACGGCAGGCTGGTGGGCGACAACGTCGACGGCGACGGTTTTCTCAACGCCGCGCGCGGCCACGGCTTCGCGCCGGCCGGCGCGCGAGCGCTGGTGATCGGCGCGGGCGGGGTGGGCAGCGCGATCGCCTGGGCACTCTGCGAACAGGGCGCGGCGACGGTGATCGATATCGACGCCGCGCGTGCGCGCCGTCTTCGCGAGCTGCTGGCCAGGCATCACCCAGGCACCGCGATCGAGCCGCACTTCGATACGCTAGCGCCGTTCGAGCTGGTGGCGAACGCCTCGCCGGCCGGCATGGACGGGTACGCGCCGCTGCCGCTGGAGAGGGCGACGCTCGCCACGCTGCGCCCCGCCACGCTGGTGGCCGACGTGGTGACCGCGCCCGAGGTCACGCCCTTTCTCGAACTGGCGCGCCGTGCCGGCTGCCCGATCCAGACCGGCGCCGAGATGGCGCTGGCGCAGTTCGGCAACCTGGGCGCGTTCATGAACATCACGCCGCTGGAGGTCTGAGCGACAGCGGCTGCGATCCCGGCCGCCCAGACCGGCCGGGACGATTCCATCCCCCCGGATGACATTCCAATATTAATCAGGACACCTGATCGATGAACGACGGACACGCGACACCCACACCCAGCGCCCGGCAGACGCGGCGCGCGACCGCGAGCGGCTGGATCGGCTCGGCGCTCGAGTATTACGACTTCTTCATCTACGCGCAGGCCGCGGCGATGGTGTTCCCGCAACTGTTCTTCCCGCACGGCAACCCGAAGCTGGCGATCGTCGCCTCGTTGGCCACCTACGGCGTGGGCTACGTGGCGCGCCCGATCGGCGGTTTCCTGCTGGGCCGGCGCGGCGACACGCATGGCCGCAAGCACCTGCTGCTGCTCTGCATGTTCCTGATGGGCGCCTCGACCTTCGCGGTGGGCCTGCTGCCCACCTATGGGCAGATCGGCATCGCCGCGCCGATCCTGCTGGTGCTGCTGCGCCTGCTGCAGGGTTTCGCGGTGGCCGGCGAGATCTCGGGCGCGAGCTCGATGATCCTCGAGCAGGCGCCGTTCGGCAAACGCGGTTATTACGCGAGCTTCGCGCTGCAGGGCACCCAGGCCGGCCAGATCTTCGCGGCCGCGATCTTCATGCCGCTGGCCTACTGGATGTCGCACGAGACCTTCGTGGCCTGGGGCTGGCGCATTCCCTTCCTGCTCAGCGCGCTGGTGCTGGCCGCCGGCTTCGTGATCCGCCGCAACGTGTCGGAATCGCCGGCCTTCGTCAGCGAGGACAACCAGGGCGCCATTCCGGCCTCGCCGATCACGGTGGCGTTCCGCGAAAGCTGGCGCGACATGATCCGCATCGCGGTGATGGCCACCGCGGCCGTGATCGCGATGGTCGCCACCATCTTCGGCGCGGCCTACGCGGTGCAGCCCGCCTACGGCATCGGCTTCGCGCCCGACATCTATCTCGCGATCCCGCTGATCGGCAATATCGTCGCCGTGATCGTGATCCCCTATGTCGGCAGGCTGTCGGACCGGATCGGCCGGCGCATTCCGGTGGTGGTCGGCTCGCTCGGCGCGGGGCTGCTGTCCTACGTCTATCTCTACGCGATCAGCGCGCACGACGCGCCGCTGGCGATCGTCACCTCGGTGCTGATGTGGGGGGTGATCTACCAGGGCTTCAATGCGGTGTTCCCGAGCTTCATGCCGGAGCTGTTCCCGACCCGCACGCGCGTCTCGGCGATGTCGATCGGCCAGAACATCGGCATGGCGCTGACCGCGCTGCTGCCCTCGCTGTTCGCCGCGATCGCGCCGCCGGGCACGCAGAACATCCCCCTGCTGATCGGCACCACCACCCTGGTGATCACGGCGCTGGCCGCGCTGGCGGGTACCGGCGTGCTGAGTTCGCCGGCTGCCGCGATGGCGCGCAAGGTGGCCTCGAACTGCGCGCGCTGCTGCGTGTTCTCGAGCACCGCGAGCGCCTGCTTGGCCTGCTGCGGGGTGAGCGGCGCCACGGCGCCGGAGGCCGCCGAGGCCGCCGAGGCGGGCGCGGCCGCATGGGCCGCCGTGACGACGATGGCGAGCAGCCAGCCGGTCAGGATCTGTCGCATAGGGAATGGGTGGGGCTCCGCGTCGGCGGTGGCCCGTCTTGGAGAGCGTTGGCAGGACGTTAACATGATTGCCTGCCGCCCTGATTAGTTCCGCCGAGCCCTGGGATGGCGATCCACGCACGGGGAAGGCCTCGGGCACCGACAGCCGATCGTCAGCCTCGGCGCGGGAACGCATTTCGCTACCCGCCCCGGTGCCTGCCGCCGCGCTGTCACCATGACAGCGCGGCGACTGTCGTCGCGAAGCGTCTCTTGCCGCGCTGGCCGGCAGATCCGATAGTCGAGCCGCGGGCCGCATCCGGCGCCGCCGCGCCCGCCGGCGCGATCGATACGGAGCACGACAGCATGCGATGGTCTTTTCCCGCGCCGCCGATGGCGCATTGGCAGCTTCCGCAGATGGCGACGGCCGAGCCGGGCACCACGGGCGGCAGCTTCGCCGACGCAAGCCGCGTGCCGCTTCCGGCGCGTGTGCGCATCGTCGAGGTGGGCCCGCGCGACGGCCTGCAGAACGAGGCGGCCTTGGTTGCGACCGCAACCAAGGTCGAGCTGATCGAGCGGCTGGCCGATGCCGGCCTGAAGCATATCGAGGCGGCCGCCTTCGTCTCGCCCCGGCGCGTGCCGCAGATGGCCGACGGCGCCGAGGTGCTGCGTGGCCTGGCGCGACGCGATGGCGTGGTGCTGTCGGCGCTGGTGCCGAACCGGCGCGGCCTGGAGGCGGCGCTCGCGGCGCGCTGCGACGAGGTTGCCGTGTTCGCGGCGGCCACCGAGGCCTTCTCGCGCGCCAATATCGAATGCTCGATCGCCGGGAGTCTCGCGCGCTTCGTGCCGGTGATCGAGGCCGCCCGCGAGGCCGGCGTGCC
>JAYFRU010000235.1:0-5508 GCA_040946965.1 Burkholderia sp.
TCTTCAGCATCTCAGACTCCAGTTTGGATGATGGGTTTTACCCCAAATCTGTGTCTAGAAAAACCGGAGCCGCCGCATGCATCGCAAACGAGTAGCGGCCCAGCATGTTGATGTGCTCGAAGCCGAGCGGATCAAGCCGGGCCACGTCGTCGTCGCGAACCTCAAAGCCTTCGGCGCGCAGTTGGGCGAGCACGGCGTCCATGTAAATCGTGTTCCAGAGCACGATGACGTTCAGGATCAACCCGAGGGCGCCCAGTTGGTCTTCCTGACCTTCGCGGTACTGCTGATGCAGTTCGCCGCGTTTGCCATGGAACAGCTCGCGCGCAAGCTGATGCCGGCGTTCGCCCAGATTCAGCTGGATCAACGTATCGCGTCGATGCGCTTCGTCGTCGATGTAGCGCAACGTATGGATCGTTTTCTCGATGCGGCCAAACTCGGCCAGAGCCCGTGCAAGGCGGGTCATCCGGTCACCGGCCTGCAGCACTCTCATGCTACCCGTTGCAGGCACCAGCCCGAGCCTGAGCGAACCGGCCAGACGCAGCAGGTCGCCCCAGAACGGTTCGATCCGGTTCAGTATCACGCGCTGCCTTGCGAGCCCGTTCAGCTTGCCATAGTCTGCGTCCGGGTCAACGCGCCAGAAGCGTGTACCGCCGATGTCGGCCAGACGCGGGCTGAAGCGGTAGCCGAGCAAGCGGAACAGCCCAAACACCACGTCACTGTAGGCGCCGGTATCGGTCATGATACGGGTCGGCTGCAGTTCGGTCTGCTGTTCAAGCACCACGGCCAGCAGCACGAGGCTGTCGCGCAAGGTGCCGGGCACGGTGATCGCATTCAGGCCGGAGGCCTGATCCGAGATCAGGTTGTACCATGTGACGCCTAGCTGCTGGTTGAAGTACTTCGGGTTTGGCGCGGCATGCACGGAGCGCACGGGAGCCACGAACCGCAGGCCGTCGGCCGAAGCGACATCCCCTCCGCCCCAGGCACGCGCGAGGCCGATCCTGCTTTGCGCGGCAACCAGCATTGCGTTTGCTGTACCCAGCGTGTCGTCGCACACATAATGCTGGTCGACCCAGAGAAGCCGGTCCCGCCGCAGGGCGGGTACGTCCTGACGCACGAAAGGTTCGGGTCCCGTGTTGCAGGCCTGGGCGAGCAGTACGGCGCACAGGCTGGTGGTCAGGTCCGAGGCTCGGGCCGCGCATTCGGTCACATGCGTGAACGCCTGCGTGAAACCCGTACGGGCGGCGATTTCCAGAACGATTTCGGGCAGATCGACGCGCGGCATGCGCGCTCTGACTTCATTGCGCAAAGCCTTCAGCGTTGGCGGCTCATCGAGCCGGTCGAGCGGGCTCAATACGAGTTCGTCTTTGCCAGCGACGGTTTCGATCCTGACGGCAGGATTATGCGGCAGGCGGGCTTCGACTGCGCGGTAGGCCTGGTCCAGCTCGGCTGCGATCGTCGCGAGCGCCGGCATGGGGTCGCTGGATACTCCCAACACGCGGCACACCATGGGACGGGTGGCTTCCCATTCGGTGCCGTTAAGCAAGCCGGCTCGCGGATCGGCATAGCGCCAGCTCGGCGCGACAAAGATGTCGCGCCGATGCCGTGCTGCCTTCAACCGGTCGAGCACGCAGAATGCATAGGCAGCGTAATCCGTCTTGCCCTGCTCATCGAGCATGTGGCGCTTCCAGCCCTTGTCGGTGATGGCTTCGGGCGGATCATGAGCCGGTCGCTGGCGCAGCCAGTCGAGCGCAGCGACGAGAGGCTCACCCGCCGCATTCGCCTCGAACCTCACGACGCGCTACAGCGTGGGCATGAAGCGCGCGACACTCTGCCGCTTCTTGCGCAACGCCTCATAGAAAACGTCATCGGGTGGTCGAACGAGCGTGTTGACATCATCCAGCGCCTGCGTGAGCACATCGCGACCGATAGCCTCGTAGATCCGTTCGCGCAGTGTCGCGTCGGATACATCGGGATCCAGCAACAGCCGGCACGCATCGGCGAGCGTCGCGGCCGCCTTGTCGAGGTCCTTCAGGCTGCGTAGCCGCACGCGCCGGTCGTCGCGCTCGGCCGTCGAGAACAGGTCGCGCAGCAGCATATCGAGCACATCAAGCCCATCATCCTGGGCGCTGGCTTCCATGCTGTGTACGAAAGCGACCAGCACCGCGAGCTGACGCGCCGGGGGCAGCCGGTTGGAGGACGGTCACCTTGACGGCGCCGGCAAAACGCGCGAGCGCGGCCAGACGGCTACGCGGGATATGTGCGGCGGCCGGCAGGCTGATGCCGAGTTCGCGTATGGTTTCCACGCGCTGCAGGGCCTGCACGAGCGCAGGACCGCTGACGTGGACCGGGCCCTTGCGCAGTTTGTCCAGCCATGACTGCCGGCTTCCCTCGGCAACTGTCAGCAATGCTTCGAGCTTTTTTCGCTGATCATCGGTGACGCCGCGTGCAAGCAGGCGCCACAGCCGCACTTCCATCCTCGCGCGCACCTGCGCGACGAAGCGTTCCAGCGTGGTGACACCGGGCAGCAGGACCTTGTGCGTGAGCATCCAGGCCGTCGCGCGTTCGAACAGTACGCCGGGCCGCTCGGTTCCGGTCCAGCAAAGCGCACAGAGCCAGCGCGTCAGGCGGAAGCCAACGGTCGGATCGGACAATTCGCGATAACCGTACCGTTCACGGATTTCGGCAACGTGCCGTCGGCGCTGGCGGGTATTCTGGTATTCGCCCAGGCCCGTGATGTCGGTGATCTCCAGCTGGGCTGCCACTGTGACGCGTACCCTGGGCGGCACGTCATCAACCGGACGATCAAGGCATGTGCCGAGATAGCGTACGGTCGTCAGCTGCAACGCGAAGCCAAGCCGGTTGTGGTCGCCGCGGCGCATCAGGATAAGTTCGCGCATCCCGTCGTCGCGATAGAAGAAGCGCGCGAGATCCTCGTCGGAGAGTTCACGCGGGTAGCGACCGTACTGTTCGCGCTGGGTTGGGGTAAGAAAGCTGACCGGCATAAGGTTCGGCGCAACGCAGGGTTGTTGTTCCTGTCCGGCTGCGGCTCAGACCCAGCCAAGCCGGTGGAGGGCCTGTGTCGCTGCATGCCGTGCGTCATCCTCCGCATGCAGATACACACTGGTCGTCGCCAGTGACGCGTGCCCGAGGTTGTCGCGCACGAAACGCAGGTCGACCTTCTGGTCGCTCATGTGCGACCCGGCGGTATGCCTCACCCAGTGTGCCGACGCGCCGGCGAGCTGGTCGGCCTGCGCGAGCCATTCCCGCCCCCGCGCCCGCAACCTCGCGGCGGCCAGGGCGAAGACTTCCTTGGCGATCAGGTGAACCGCGCCGCGCGACAGCGGCTTCTCCTGCCCGATCAGGGGCAGCAGCAGCGGACGCATTTCGCCCCGGTACGGCGATGGCGGCAGGCCATGTGCGCGCCGGTAGCGGGCCAGTTCCGCGATCAGTTCGTCGGTGGCGGGCACGAGGCGCGTCCTGTTACCTTTGCCGCGTACTTCGATCCACCAGCGCTCGACGCCGGCGGCGTCGCGCCGGCAGAAGACGGCGCCCATGGGCGTACTGGCAATCTCGGTGGCGCGCAGGCCGGCCAGATACAGTACGGTGAACAGCCACCGGCAGCGCGCGGCGTGCAGCCGCTCGCGTTCGGTGCCTGCAGGGAGCGTTTCGATCGTCGTCTTGACCACGCCCCACCACTCATGCGTCAGATAGCGCGTGATGGCCGGTTTCGTCGCCACGCCGCGGCGACGCGTGAGCGACAGCGGATTGCCGGCGAGATAGCCGGCGTCAACGAGCCAGGCGAACATGGCGTTGAGAATCGTCATCGCGTGACGTATGCTGGTCGGCGACAGCGGGCCGGCAAAGGGTCGCCAGTCGGGCGAAGCGCGGCCGGGTTTCTTGCGCACGCTCATGACCCAGCGCCAGGCCGGTTGCGGATCGGCGAGGAAGCGCTGATAGACGAGCAGATCTTCGTGCGTCAGTGACGACAGGGGCTTGCCATGCTGGATCACCACCCACAGCAATAACCGTTCGGCTTCCTTGCGATAGGCGGCGACGGTGCCCGGCACATCGGCGTAGCGCGCGAGCCACGCCGTGATCGCGGACAGGTCATCATCAGCGCTGACGTGACGGATCGCGCCGCGCGCGCGGTTCGTGCCGGCGGCGCCGGACAGGTCGGTCGGGATGCGCAACTGTTCGATGGGCCGGGCGGGCCCGTCGGACGCAATGAGGACGGCGGGCTGGGTCATGGATGCGACGCGTTGAAGAGGTCGCTGCGCAGTATAGTCTAGACAGAAGCACCATTATGTCTAAAGGACGACTCTAAAATCAAGATATTTTCTGGTTTACGTTGTATTATTTTATATTAAATCGCCACACATCATGCCCTCATGACGACCCCACCCGTCTCACCGAACGATGAGCCGGCCCTGCTGGCCGACATCGCCGCGCTGCGCGCTCGCGGCGCCGATACCCGCGAGCTGTACCGCGAAGCCTGCGCGCTGCTGTTCTTCCGCTACGGCGTGACGCCCACGGCGAACAAGCTCTACAGCCTCGTGCGCAAGGGCAGCATGAGTACCCCGGCGGAGGTGCTGAACCGCTTCTGGCAGGACCTGCGCGAGCGCACGCGCGTGAAGATCGATCACCCGGATCTGCCCGAGGCGCTGAAACAGGTCGCCGCCGACGCAGTGCTGACCATCTGGCAGGCGGCCTCGGAAACGTCCGCATCCGAACTGGCCACGCTGCGCGCCGAGGCGCGTCACCTGGCGCAGGAAGCAGAAGTGGCCCGGGATCGCGCGATCGCTGAGACGCAAGCCGCACATCAGGCGAGCGCGGCCATCCAGACTGAACTCAAGGTGGAGCGCACCGAACTCGCCAAAAGCCGTGACGCGGTTGCGAGCGAGCGACAGGCCCACGCCACCACCGAAGCGCGACTGCAGGAAGTACGTCGCCAGCTCGACGACGCAGCAAGCCAGCTTGCCCTAATGAAAACCGAACTTGGAGCCGAGATCGGGCGTGCGCGCGAACGCGCTGACGCGGCCGATGCCCGCGCACAGGCTCACGAGAAGCGCGCGCTGCGCGAAATCGATCAGGAACGCACGGCCCGACAGAAAAGCGACCGGCAGTGTGAGGACCTGCAGCGGCAACTCGAAGCAGCCAGGGCCAAACTCAAGGACATGGCGGTCGAACATGCCGCCGCCATTGCGACCCTGCGCGCGGATCTGGACGGCATGCGGCAACAGGCCGAAAACGCAGCGACGCAGCAGCGCGCCACGGTCAGTGAACTCGACAGCGCGCGAGCCCGCTTGCAGGAAGCCGAGTTGCGCGCCGGGCGCGCAGAAACCGAAGCCGAAACCACCCGCAAGCTGGTCAGCGAACTCAGAAAAGCGCCGGCCGCACGGGGTGGACACCGGAGCAAGGCGGCCTGATTACGCTTACTCATAAGTCAGAAATATAGGAGCCAGACGGGTGCCTGCAGAAGGATCGCACGAGCTTGGGGTCCCGGCCGAT
>JAYFRU010000236.1:0-5495 GCA_040946965.1 Burkholderia sp.
GCCGCTCACATTCCGCAACCCCCCTTCCAGACTGGCTCTCAGGCAGTTTTATCATGAAAATTCATCACACTTTTCCGTGACGGGAATCGCGGCGACCGGTTCAGACCCGCACCTCGGGCGGGCGGTAACGGCATTCGTAGCGCTTGCGCACCGTGCCCGACTCGTCGACGCTTTCCAGGAACACGTCGAACTGCCAGAGCCGCGCCATGTGCTTGAGCACCTCGTCGCTGTCGTTCGACAAGTGCCGGTTGTCGGTCATGCAATGGCGCAGCGTGAGGCTGCGGTCGCCGCGCGTGTTGACGGCCCAGACCTGGATGTTCGGCTCGCGATGGTGGATGTCGTACTGCCGCGACAGCGCCTGGCGCACGTACTGGTAGCCGCTGTCGTCATGGATCGCCGATACCTCCAGTGAGTCGCGCATGTCGTCGTCGAGCACCGAGAACAGGCGCATCTCGCGGATCAGGTGCGGCGACAGGTACTGCGCGATGAAGCTCTCGTCCTTGAAGTTGCGCATCGCGTAGTGCAGGGCCGGCAGCCAGGGGCTGCCCGCCAGTTCGGGGAACCACTTGCGGTCCTCGTCGGTGGGGTTCTCGCAGATGCGCCGGATGTCGCTCATCATCGAGAAGCCGAGCGCATACGGGTTGATGCCGCTGTAGTAGGGCTTGGAGACCGGCGGCTGGTAGATCACGTTGCTGTGCGAATGGAGGAACTCCATCATGCAGCCGTCGGCCAGCTTGCCCTGCTGGTAGAGCGTGTTGAGCAAGGTGTAATGCCAGAAGGTGGCCCAGCCCTCGTTCATCACCTGGGTCTGCCGCTGCGGGTAGCAATACTGGCCGATCTTGCGCACGATGCGGATCACCTCGCGCTCCCAGGGCTCCAGCAGCGGCGAGTTCTTCTCGGCGAAATACAGCAGGTTCTCCTGCGGCTCGGGCGGGTAGCGGCCCTCCACCTCCTCGTCGGCCAGCTCGGGCTTGCGGCCCGGCAGCGTGCGCCACAGCTCGTTGACCTGCGACTGCAGGTAGGCCTCGCGCTCGCGCCGCAGCGCCGCCTCCTTGGACAGCGAGGGCTTCTGCGGACGCTTGTAGCGATCGACGCCGTAGTTCATCAGCGCGTGGCAGGAGTCGAGCAGCTCCTCGACACGGTCGAGCCCGTAGCGCTCCTCGCACTCGGCCACGTAGTTCTTCGCGTAGACCAGGTAGTCGACGATGGCATGCGCATTGGTCCACAGCCGGAACAGGTAGTTGCCCTTGAAGAACGAGTTGTGGCCGTAGGCGGCATGCGCGATCACCAGCGCCTGCATGGTCAGCGTATTTTCTTCCATCAGATACGCGATGCAGGGATTGGAGTTGATCACGATCTCGTAGGCCAGGCCCATCTGGCCGCGCCGGTAGCTCTTCTCGGTCGACAGGAAATGCTTGCCGAACGACCAGTGGCGGTAGTTGACGGGCATCCCGACGGACGTGTAGGCGTCCATCATCTGCTCGGCGCTGATCAGCTCGAGCTGGATCGGATAGACGTCGAGCTCGTATTGCTCGGCGACCTGCGCGATGTGCGTGTCGTAATCCTCGATCAGCTCGAAGGTCCAGTCCGACGGGCACGGCAGCGGCTTGCGTTCGGCGACGTTCATGCGCCCTTCCTTCTGCCCTGACTCGGGCATTACCGGGACCGTCGACGATGCCTCGGGCGCCGCATCCGATTCCTCGGGCCGGCGTTCGGGCGCATCGTCGCCCGTGTGGCGCGCCTGGTAGCCGCGCGCTTCGTTGTGCAAATGACGTGTCGTCATACGGTGTTACGTTTCCACATGCTTTTCGAACAGTTCGCGGAACACCGGGTAGATGTCCGCAGCGGACTCGACCTTCTTCATCGCCATATGCGGCTGCGACATCGCGAGCTGGGCATATTCGAGCCAGAGGTTCTGCTCCTCGGGCGTGACCTGGATATAGGCGAAGTAGCGGGTCTTGGTCAGGATGTCTTGCTCGAGCATCTTGCGGCACTTCGGCGAATCGTCGGTCCAGTTGTCGCCGTCCGAGGCCTGCGCGCCGTAGATGTTCCACTCGCTGGGCGAGTAACGCTCGTCCATCACCTTGCGCATCAGCTCCAGCGCGCTCGACACCACCGTGCCGCCGCTCTTGGTGGAGTGGAAGAAGGTGTCCTCGTCGACTTCCTCGGCGCGCGTGTGGTGGCGGATGAACACCACCTCGATGCGCTCGTAGTTCCGCTTCAGGAACAGGTAGAGCAGGATGAAGAAGCGCTTGGCGAGATCCTTGCGCTGCTCGTCCATCGAGCCCGACACGTCCATCAGGCAGAACATCACGGCCTGGCGCGACGGCTGTGGCTGCTTCACGCGATTCACGTAGCGCAGGTCGAACGGATCGATGAAGGGGATGCGCCAGATCCGCCCGCGCAGATGGTGGATCTGCGCCTCGAGCTCGGCGATCTCGACGCAGCGGTCGGCGGTATCGGCCTTCAGCTCCTCGAGCTGCGCCTCCAACACGCGCAGCTCGTTGACCAGGGGCGAGCCGAGCGCGATGCGCCGGCCCAGCGCGCTGCGCAGCGAGCGCACCACGTCGATGTTGTTCGGCGTGCCTTCCGCAGCCCAGCCGGCGCGCACGCTCTTCCAGCTCGGCACCGTCAGCAGGTGCGTCTTGACCAGGCGCGGCAGTTCGAGATCGTCGAAGAAGTACTGCATGAACTCGTCGCGGCTCAGCTCGAAGACGAAGTCGTCCTGCCCCTCGCCCTCGTTGCTGGTCTGGCTGCCGCCACCGCCCGAACCGCCGGGCGTGCGCGGGATCTTGTCGCCGCGAATGTAGTCGGAGTTGCCCGGATGCACATATTCGCGCCGCCCGCCCGAGGTGTGGCGGAAGGTCGGCTCCGCGATGTCCTTGCTCGGAATGGTGATGCTCTGGGTGCTCTGGATGTCCTTGATGCTACGGTCGCGCACGGCGTCGGACACCGCGCGGCGAATGTAGTTCATAACGCGACGCAGAAAGCGTTCGCGGTTTGCAATGCTTTTGTTCTTGCCGGCAAGCCTGCGGTCGATGATTTGATGAAGCACTCCCGGTCTCCCGCTCGAAAGTCGATACGCCGGGACGTGCCGCACGATCCGCCGTGCGGCGCGTCGCTCAGGGCGCCCGCGCGCCGCTGGCGCGCGGGCGATGCATCGTGCGTGTCATGAAGACTTGCGCACGCGCAGGTACCAGTCGCACAGGAGCCGTACCTGCTTCGGCGTGTAGCCCTTGGCGACCATCCGGTTGACGAAGTCCTCGTGCTTGCGCTGCTCCTCCGCCGATCCCTTGGCGTTGAAGGAAATCACCGGCAGCAGTTCCTCGGTGTTCGAGAACATCTTCTTTTCGATCACCACGCGCAGCTTCTCGTAGCTGACCCAGGCCGGGTTCTTGCCGCCGTTGGCCGCGCGCGCCCGCAACACGAAGTTCACGATCTCGTTGCGATAGTCCTTCGGATTGCTGATGCCGGCCGGTTTCTCGATCTTCTCGAGCTCGGCGTTCAAGGCCGAGCGGTCGAAGCTCTCGCCGGTGTCGTGATCGCGGAACTCCTGATCCTGGATCCAGAAATCGGCGTAGGTCACGTAGCGATCGAAGATGTTCTGGCCGTACTCGGAATACGACTCGAGGTAGGCCGTCTGGATCTCCTTGCCGATGAACTCCGCATAACGCGAGGCCAGCAGGTCCTTCACGAAGGACAGGTACTTCTGCTCGGTTTCCGGCGGGAACTGCTCGCGCTCGATCTGCTGTTCGAGCACGTACATCAGGTGCACCGGATTCGCGGCCACCTCCGAGGTGTCGAAGTTGAACACGCGCGAGAGGATCTTGAAGGCGAAGCGCGTGGACACGCCGTTCATGCCTTCGTCCACGCCGCCGTAGTCGCGATACTCCTGGTAGGACTTCGCCTTCGGATCGGTGTCCTTGAGGTTATCGCCGTCATACACCTGCATCTTCGAGAACAGGCTGGAGTTCTCCGGCTCATGCAGCCGCGTGAGCGCCGAGAACTGCGCCATCATCTTCAAGGTGCCGGGCGCGCAGACGGCTTCGGCCAGCGAGGAGTTGCGGATCAGCTTCTCGTAGATCTTGATCTCTTCCGACACACGCAGGCAGTACGGCACCTTGACGACAAAGATCCGGTCCAGCAGGGCTTCATTGTTCTTGTTGTTGCGGAAGGCCTTCCACTCCGACTCGTTCGAGTGCGCGAGGATCACGCCGTCGAACGGGATCGCGCCGAAACCCTCGGTGCCCTTGAAGTTGCCTTCCTGGGTCGCGGTCAGCAGCGGGTGCAGCACCTTGATCGGCGCCTTGAACATTTCGACGAATTCGAGCAGGCCCTGGTTGGCCAGACAGAGGCCGCCCGAGTAGCTGTAGGCATCGGCATCGTCCTGCGCGAACTGTTCGAGCTTGCGGATATCGACCTTGCCGACCAGGGACGAGATGTCCTGGTTGTTCTCGTCGCCGGGCTCGGTCTTGGCGATGCCGATCTGGCGAAGGATGGAGGGATAGCGACGCACCACGCGGAACTGGCGGATATCGCCGTTGTACTCGTGCAGGCGCTTGACAGCCCAGGGGCTCAGGATGCGCTTCAGGTAGCGGCGCGGAATGCCGTACTGCTCTTCCAGGATCGGGCCGTCCTCGTCGTAGTCGAACAGCCCGAGCGGCGATTCGTTGACGGGCGAACCCTTGAGCGAATAGAACGGCACGCGTTCCATCAGTTGCTTCAGACGCTCGGCGATCGACGACTTGCCGCCGCCCACCGGCCCGAGCAGGTAGAGGATCTGCTTCCGTTCCTCGAGACCTTGCGCGGAGTGGCGGAAGTACGCCACCACCTGCTCGATCACCTCCTCCATCCCGTAGCACTCGCGGAACGCGGGATAGACCTTGATGACCTTGTTCGCGAAGATCCGCGACAGCTGCGGGGCGTTTCGCGTATCGACCTGCTCCGGTTCCCCGATGGCTGCCAACATGCGTTCGCCCGCAGTGGCGTACGCCGATGGATCGTTCTTGCAGAGCGCGAGATACTCTTCGAGCGAGAACTCCTCCTCCCGGGTTTTCTCGAAGCGGTTCGCGAAGCTGCTGTAAATATCCATGCCACCTCCTCGCCTGTGTCTGAAGACGATCTTGCCTTCGTGAGATCACGCCGAAGCAGGACCGTTCAATTTCATCCTAAACCCAATTGCTTTTTTTTACACGAACAAACTTCAGCTGGAACGTTGTTGTTCGACACTCAGAAAAACCCCGCTTGGACGAGGCATTTTGACTGCCATACAATGTTCCTCCCGATCTTCGCAACGTTGCACACACGCCCTCTCCTGCTGCAACGAATCCGCTCTTGCACCGGACACGTTCCCCCTGTTTTCCTATACGATCGAGCGGGCATTTCGGACGACGGAACGATCGCGTTCGTTACAATTTTGGGTCTTCGCGGAAAAGTGTGATGAATTTTCATGATAAAACTGCCTGAGAGCCAGTCTGGAAGGGGGTTTGCGGGAT
>JAYFRU010000237.1:0-5483 GCA_040946965.1 Burkholderia sp.
GTCCTCGTTCATTCAAAGGCACCCATCATCCGTCAGTTCAAATACCAATAGCGGACGGCCTAGCCGAGTCCCTTACGAAAGTAAACAGCCCCCTCACGGGGAATTTGAACTGGCCTCTAACAAAAAAACGCCGGCGCGAGGCCGGCGTTTCGACACTGCGGGACGAATCCCGGGTGCTCGCTCAGATCGCTGCCTTGAGCAGGCGACCCATTTCCGACGGATTGCGCGTGACCGTGATGCCGCACGCGTCCATGATTTCCAGCTTGGCTTCGGCCGTATCGGCACCGCCCGAGACCAGCGCGCCGGCGTGGCCCATGCGCTTGCCCGGAGGCGCCGTGACGCCGGCGATGAAGCCGACCACCGGCTTCTTCATGTTGGCCTTGATCCACTCGGCTGCCGTCGCTTCGTCCGGGCCGCCGATTTCGCCGATCATGACGACCGCATCCGTGTCCGGATCGTCGTTGAACATGCGCATCACGTCGATGTGCTTCAGGCCGTTGATCGGATCGCCGCCGATACCGACCGCCGACGACTGGCCGAGGCCGAGTGCCGTGAGCTGGGCAACCGCTTCATAGCTCAGCGTGCCCGAACGCGACACCACGCCGATGCGGCCCTTGCGGTGGATGTGACCCGGCATGATGCCGATCTTCAGTTCGTCCGGCGTGATCGTGCCCGGGCAGTTCGGCCCGAGCAGCAGCGTCTTGCGGCCTTCGCGACGCATGCGGTCCTTCACTTCGATCATGTCGCGAACCGGAATGCCTTCGGTGATGCAGATCGCCAGATCTAGGTCGGCCTCGACGGCTTCCCAGATTGCGGCGGCCGCGCCTGCCGGCGGCACGTAGATGACCGAGACGGTCGCGCCGGTTTCCTGCTTCGCTTCCTTGACGCTCGCGTAGATCGGAATGCCTTCGAAATCCTCGCCGGCCTTCTTCGGGTTCACGCCCGCGACGAACGCGTCGCGGCCGTTCGCGTACTCGCGGCAGGCGCGCGTGTGGAACTGGCCAGTCTTGCCGGTAATGCCCTGCGTGATGACCTTGGTGTCTTTGTTGCTCAGAATCGACATGTATTGACCTCTGTTCGATAGGCGTCGCGTTTGATCGCGCCGCCATGCGTGTTCAATGCAACGATGCTTACTTGCCGGCAGCAGCCGCGACGACCTTCTGCGCGGCTTCTTCCATGCTGTCAGCCGAGATGATCGGCAGACCTGACTCGGCCAGCATCTTCTTGCCCAGGTCTTCGTTGGTGCCCTTCATGCGCACCACCAGCGGCACGCCGAGGTTCACGGCCTTCGAGCCGGCGATCACGCCTTCGGCGATCACGTCGCAGCGCATGATGCCGCCGAAGATGTTCACCAGGATCGCCTTCAGGTCCGGGTTCTTCAGCATCAGCTTGAACGCTTCCGTGACCTTCTCGGTCGTCGCGCCACCGCCGACGTCCAGGAAGTTCGCCGGTTCGCCGCCGAACAGCTTGATGGTGTCCATGGTGGCCATCGCCAGGCCGGCGCCGTTCACCAGGCAGCCGATGTTGCCGTCCAGCGAGATGTAGGCCAGATCGAACTTCGAGGCTTCGATTTCAGCCGGATCTTCTTCGTCCAGATCGCGGTAGGCGACGATTTCCGGATGACGGAACAGCGCGTTCGAGTCGAAGTTGAACTTCGCGTCGAGGGCGATGACCTTGCCGTCGCCGGAGACGCTCAGCGGGTTGATTTCAGCCAGCGATGCGTCGGTTTCCCAGAATGCCTTGTACAGGCCTTGCAGGATCGCGCGCGCTTGCGGAATCGAGGCGGCCGGCACGCCGATCTTCGCGGAGAGATCGTCGGCCTGCGCGTCGAGCAGACCGGTCGACGGCTCGACGATGACCTGGTGGATCAGTTCCGGGTGCTTTTCAGCAACTTCCTCGATGTCCATGCCGCCTTCGCTCGAACCCATCAGAACGATCTTCTGCGACACGCGATCGACGACGAGGCTGACATACAGTTCCTGTTTGATGTCGGCGCCTTCCTCGACCATCAGACGGTTGACCTTCTGGCCTTCCGGACCGGTCTGGTGCGTGACGAGTTGCATGCCGAGGATCTGGTTCGCGTACTCGCGAACCTGCTCGATCGACCTCGCCACCTTCACGCCGCCACCCTTGCCACGGCCGCCGGCGTGAATCTGAGCCTTCACGACCCACACCGGGCCGCCCAGCTCTTCTGCCACCTTGACGGCCTCTTCAACCGAGAACGCCGGCTTGCCGCGCGGGACCGCGACTCCGAATTTCCGCAGGATTTCCTTACCCTGGTACTCGTGAATCTTCATGCGTGATTCCTTCAGTCTGAGAGTTGGATTGAAAGTCGATTGACAGTCGCTTCTTTCTACTGATGTTTCCGATCATTCGTGCGCGCTACCCGCGCCGTCGGGCACGGGTGGGCTCGCGCCGAGCCATGTCGGGATGAACGGCTGGCCCGCCGTGCGTCGCGCGCCGCCTCGTGACCACCGCGCCGCGCCGCTTCGCGCCGCATCACGGCCGGCCGCCCGCGCAGCGCGCGAGCCGACGGCGAGCACGCGATCC
This sequence comes from Burkholderia sp., assembly GCA_040946965.1. Classification (GTDB taxonomy): domain Bacteria; phylum Pseudomonadota; class Gammaproteobacteria; order Burkholderiales; family Burkholderiaceae; genus Burkholderia. The sequence continues at coordinate 2,551 of JAYFRU010000237.1, forward strand.
GGGGATCGGGGCGTGATGCGCGGGAAAAAGACGGGAGAGAGGTGAGCGAAGTGGGCTCGGCAGGCGGGAATGGCGGCTTCGCTGCGACCGGAACAGAATGCCCGGCCGGACGACGCGGCGGCGTCGACGACATGGGGTTCGCGATCGGAGGTCATGCTGGGCCTGGGTTCATGGATCGGCTGTCCGCCCGGCTGCGTGACCTTCTTCGAACCCGCCGCGCAATGCGGCCGACACGATGGAATGGTGACGACACCTCGCCGGCCGCCGCGCTGGTCGGTGAGCGCCGGGACTGCGCCTGGCTGGCGCCACTGGCGTGACACGGGCTCGAATGACGGCATGCGGAAGGTTGAAGCCGAGTTGGAAAACCGAGGATTCTAGCATATTGGGTATTTGTCGCGATGCCACGAATATCCGGTGTGACCCGCATTGGCAAGCGGATGCAGTGCAGCATCGCGGGTCGGACCCGCGTGGGAGCGGCACCCCGGCGAGCGTCAGAACTCGCCGAATTCGTCCTCGCCGCCCTTGAGCAACTTGACGATGGCCGCGCTCGAGAAGCCGCGCGCAGCCAGGAAGCGCGCCTGTTTGGCACGCTCGGCCGGCGTGCCGGGCAGGCTGCCGAACTTCTTGCGCCAGACCGCCTGGGCCCGGCCGAACTCGGCTTCTCGCAACTGCTCGCTGACCGAATCGACCAGTTCCGCATCGGCAGCGTGGCGCTTGAGCTCGCCGAGAATCCGCGTGGTACCGAGGCGCGAGGCGCGCCGGTGCACCAGGCTTTCGGTGAAACGTGCGTCCGACAGCCAGCCCTCGCGTTCGAGCGCGTCGAGCAGCGCCTCGGGATCGTCGCCCTCCTCCACATAGGGAGCGAGCTTGCGGGCGAGTTCGCTGCGACTGTATTCGCGCCGCGACAGATAACCGAGCGCGCGGCCTTTCAGCGAGCGTGCCGGGTGCCCCCGTTCGGCTCGGCCCGATTTACCCGATTTGCCCGATTCACCGGCCGGCTCGGCAGCCTGGCCGGAAGATGCCGCCGAGGCCTCGCGCTCGTCGAACGGGCCGCGCGTGCGGCGCCGGTTGCGGCGTGTGGCGTGTTCGCTGGTGCGGGAGTATTGATCGCCTTCGGCGTTTTCGAAATGGGTCGGCGCGGCGGGCGCCTCGAAAGGATCGGGGGCAGCGCGGCGACGGCTTGGTGCTGTCGGGCGAGCGCCGGCGACAGGTGCTTGCGTGGGCGCGGAACGTTGGCCGGCGACTTCCTGGCCACGGCCGGTCGTGCCCGACCGACGATGAGGCACCGCCAAGGCCCCGGCACCTGACGGGGCAAGCGCGGGCGGGGCCCTGCCCGTCTCGCCGCGCGCACGGTGCGGGCGCGAATGCCACGGGCGACGTCGTGCGCATCGAAGGATTCATCGGCATCAACCGAGTCGCTCGCATAGACGGGATCGGTCGATGCCCTGCGCGGACGCTGAAACGAAACAAGGGCATCGTCCGATGCCCTTGTTTCCGGGCGACCGGCCGGCCGCCCTTCGCGCGAAACCGGCGGCAGCCCGGATCGATCGACCGGCCCGTCGTCGCCCGCGCGAGACTCGCGCGGCGAGGAGGCTGGCGAATTGTCCGGGCGGCCCCGGCTTCGACGCATCACTCTTCTTCGTCCAGGATCTCGGCTTCGGAATGGCCGGCGGCGCCTTCCTGCGGCATGGCCGCCACGCCGAGCGATTCGCGGATGCGGTTCTCGATCTCGAGCGCGATGTCCGGATTCTCGCGCAGGAATTCACGCGCGTTGTCCTTGCCCTGGCCGATCTTGTCGCCGTTGTAGCTGTACCAGGCGCCGGCCTTGTCGACGATCTTGGCCTGCACGCCGAGATCGATGATTTCGCCCTGGCGCGAGATGCCCTCGCCGTAGAGGATGTCGAAGATCGATTCGCGGAACGGCGGCGCGACCTTGTTCTTGACGACCTTGACGCGGGTTTCGTTGCCGATCACCTCGTCGTTCTTCTTGATCGAGCCGATCCGGCGGATATCGAGGCGCACCGAGGCATAGAACTTCAGTGCATTGCCGCCCGTGGTGGTTTCCGGGTTGCCGAACATCACGCCGATCTTCATGCGGATCTGGTTGATAAAGATCACCAGGCAGTTCGTGCGCTTGATGGTGCCCGTCAGCTTGCGCAGCGCCTGCGACATCAGGCGAGCCTGCAGGCCCGGCAGCGAATCGCCCATCTCGCCTTCGATTTCGGCCTTCGGCACCAGGGCCGCGACCGAGTCGATCACGATCATGTCGATCGAGCCCGAGCGCACCAGTGCGTCGGTGATTTCGAGTGCCTGCTCGCCGGTATCCGGCTGCGAGATCAGCAGTTCCGGCACATTGACGCCGAGCTTCGCGGCGTACTGGACGTCGAGCGCGTGTTCCGCATCGATGAAGGCCGCAGTGCCGCCGAGCTTCTGCATTTCGGCGATCACTTGCAGCGTGAGGGTGGTTTTACCCGACGATTCCGGACCGTAGATTTCGACCACGCGGCCGCGCGGCAGGCCGCCGACGCCGAGTGCGATATCGAGGCCGAGCGAGCCGGTGGAGACCACCTGGATATCTTCCTTGGCCTCGGCATCGCCGAGCTTCATGATCGAGCCCTTGCCGAACTGCTTCTCGATCTGGGCAAGCGCTGCCGCCAGCGCCTTGCTCTTTTCCGCAGTCATCCCGGCGCCTTTCTTGCTATCTTCCATGAATCGTCCTTTGCTATGATGAGTAGCGTCTGATTGGGGGCACCGGGCTAACTAGCCGTTAGGTGCACGAATGCAGACACTGTATAAAAAAAAGGGCTATCCATTTAGCTCCACCATCCCGCATTATGGCAATTGAGCTGGCTTTGGTGGCCGTTGCACCATCTGACGGTAGGTGACTGGAACAGCCCCTACGGCCTGTTCGAGCAGACGATAAAAGAGCTGCC
>JAYFRU010000238.1:0-5479 GCA_040946965.1 Burkholderia sp.
GGCAGCCGCCTGCTGCGCCACTGGCTGCATCATCCGCCGCGCGCCTCGGTGGCCGCACAGGCGCGCCAGCAGGCGATAGGTGCCCTGCTCGAGGCGGTCGGCGACGCCAGCCTCGACAGCCTGCGCAGCGCACTGCGCCAGGTCGCCGACGTGGAACGCATCACCGGGCGCCTGGCCCTGCTGTCGGCGCGCCCACGCGATCTCTCCAGCCTGCGCGACACCTTCACCTCGCTGCCCGAGATGCGCGCGCGCATCACGCCGATCGCCCAGCACGCCGTCGCGCTCGCGCGCCTGGAAGCCGCCCTGGAACCGCCGGCCGGCTGCGCCGACCTGCTCATGCGCGCGGTCGCCCCCGAACCGGCCGCAATGGTGCGCGACGGCGGCGTGATCGCGCGCGGCTACGACGCCGAACTCGACGAACTGCGCGACATCTCCGAGAACTGCGGCCAGTTCTTGATCGACCTGGAAGCGCGTGAACGCGCCCGCACCGGCATCGCGAACCTGCGCGTCGAATACAACAAGGTGCATGGCTTCTATATCGAGGTCACGCGCGGCCAGACCGACAAGGTCCCCGACGACTATCGCCGCCGCCAGACCCTCAAGAACGCCGAGCGTTACATCACGCCCGAGCTGAAGACCTTCGAGGACAAGGCGCTGTCGGCGCAGGAACGCGCGCTGTCGCGCGAGCGCGCGCTCTACGACGCGCTGCTACAGTCGCTGCTGCCGCATATCGAGGAATGCCAGCGCGTGGCGGGTGCGCTGGCCGAGCTCGACCTGCTCTGCGCCTTCGCCGAACGCGCCCGCGCGCTCGACTGGGTCGCGCCGCGCTTCTCGGACGAGATCGGCATCGAGATCGAGCAGGGGCGCCACCCGGTGGTGGAGGCGCAGGTCGAGCAGTTCATCGCCAACGACTGCCGGCTCGGCAACGAGCGCAAGCTGCTGCTGATCACCGGCCCGAACATGGGCGGTAAGTCGACCTTCATGCGGCAGACCGCGCTGATCGCGCTGATGGCCTATGTCGGCAGCTACGTGCCGGCGGAGTCGGCCTGCTTCGGTCCGATCGACCGGATCTTCACGCGCATCGGCGCCGCCGACGACCTGGCCGGCGGCCGCTCGACCTTCATGGTCGAGATGACCGAGGCCGCGGCAATCCTCAACGACGCGACGCCGCAGAGCCTGGTGCTGATGGACGAGATCGGCCGCGGCACCTCGACCTTCGATGGCCTCGCGCTGGCCTGGGCGATCGCGCGTCACCTGCTCTCGCACAACGGCTGCTACACGCTGTTCGCCACGCACTACTTCGAGCTGACGCAGTTGCCGGCCGCATTTCCGCACGCAGCCAACGTCCACCTATCGGCGGTCGAGCACGGCCACGGCATCGTGTTACTGCACGCCGTCAACGACGGCCCGGCCAGCCAGAGCTACGGCCTGCAGGTCGCGCAACTCGCCGGCGTGCCGCCCGCCGTGATCCGCGCCGCGCGCAAACACCTCGCGCATCTCGAGCAGCAATCGGCCGGCCAGCCGACGCCGCAGCTCGACCTGTTCGCCGCGCCGCCGCCCGTCTACGACGACGAGCCCGATTTCGACCTGCCCGAAGCACGCGAACCGGCACCGGCCGCGCCGCATCCGGCACTCGTGCGCCTGCGCGAGATCGACCCGGACAACCTCAAGCCGCGCGAGGCGCTCGATCTGCTCTACGAACTGCAAACCCTCGCCGCCCGGCAGGCGGACGATGATCTGGCGCACTGATCCACCGCCGCTGGCGAGCCAGCGTGGCGCGCATGCGCCACGTTCCGGTTTCGCCATCGCGATGACAGCGGCCGCGCTGCTGCTGGCCACGCTGACCACCACCGCCATTGCCGCGCCCGCCGCTACAGCGACGGCACGCGTGGCCGATCGCGGCTACGCGTTCGCGGTGCTGAGCGGCGCGATCAACGGGACGGCCGACGAACCGGCCGCGGCACGCCTGCTCGATGCCATCTCGCGCGATCGCTCGGTCGCTTTCGCGATCTACGACGGCAACCTGAAGGGCATGCGCCAAGCCTGCCGCGACGGCGTCTACGACACGCGCGTCGCGCTGTTCAAGGCCTCGCGCGTGCCCGTGTTCTACGTGCCGGGCCAGGCGGACTGGGCTGCCTGCGCCCTGAAGGAGAACGGCGGCTACGACGCGGTCGAACGCCTCGACTACCTGCGCCAGACCTTCCTGGCCGATTCCGAATCCTTCGGGCAGACGCCGCTGCCGCTCACGCGCGAAAGCGAGGTGGCGCGCTTCCGGCCGTTTCGCGAAAACATCCGCTGGAACCAGGGCGACGTGGTGTTCGTGGCGCTCAACGCGCCCTCGCCGAACAACCGCTACCTGACGGCGGGCGGCCGCAACGGCGAATTCGAGGATCGCGCGATCGCCAGCGCGTTCTGGATCGACCATGCCGCCGAAACCGCCAAGCGCCGCAATGCACGTGCGCTGGTGATCGTCGTCGAGGGCGATCCGCAGTTCGAGCACTACGAACGCGAACGCTTCGCCTGGCTGCGCTTCGGGCACTCGCGAGCCCGCGACGGTTTCCTGGAGTTCAAGCGTGCACTGGTGAAGGCGGCGCAGACCTTCTGCGGCACGATCCTGGTGATCCATCCCGGTGACGGAGCGCTGCGCGCTGGCTTTCGTATCGACCAGCCGCTGCATGACGAGAATGGAGATCGAGTGGCGAACCTGACGCGCATCGCGATCGCGCCGCACGAGCGGCTCGTGCAATGGGTCAGGGTCACGGTGAATCCGGCCGGACGGCCTATGTTCGGGGTGGGATTGCAGGAGGTGCCGAGCAACCTGCCGGTGCCGCCGGCCCTGCCGGCCACGCCGCATGACGACACGCCCTTGCCGCAGATCCCGGCCCTGCCGGAGCTGCCCGATCCGGCCTAGAGCGGCTTGCCGCCGCAGCCGGCCTCGATGGGCAACCCGCCAGTGATACCGCCCGCTTCGACGCCCAGCAGCCAGCCCGTCTCGATACCGGATGGCGGCTACTGATCGAAGCCGGAGCAACGACGCCGGGGGCAAAGCAAAACGGCCGGCAGCTGCCGGCCGTTCGACCATCGATCAGTGCAGCGTGCGACCCTGGGTAGGCTCCTCGCCGTCCTCGTCGTCCTCATCCTCGTCGACGATCTCGAGTCTTTCGGCGCCATGCGCGTGCTCGTGTTCGATCTCGTCCTCGGTGGCGGCGCGCACGTCCTTGACGGTGAGCGCGAAACGCAGCGCCATGCCGGCCAGCGGATGATTGCCGTCGAGCACGACCTTGTCCTCGGCGATGTCGGCGACCGTGTAGATCAGCGCATCGACTTCCTCGTCGCCGTCTTCCGGCGTGCCTTCGAATTGCATGCCGACTTCGATCGGCTCGGGGAAACGGCCGCGCGGCTCGATCTTCACCAACTCGGGATCGTAATCGCCGAATGCATCCTGCGGCTCGAGCTGGATCTGCGCCTCGTAGCCGGCTTCCTGGCCGTCGAGTTGTTCTTCGATCTTGGGGAACGTGCCATCATAGCCGCCGTGCAGATAGATCATCGGCTCGTCGCTTTCCTCGATCAGGTTGCCCTGCGTATCCGACAGCTTGTAAGTCACCGAGACGACGGTGTTTTTTGCGATTTTCATCCAAATCTCCCAATTTCCAGCCGTATTATACGATGTCCCAACGGTCCGAAGCCGAACCGGCAAACCGCGCGCGAGCCCCGATCCAGAACGAATCCGGCACCCCCCACCCCGATACGCCGACCCCGCTGCTCGGCCAGTTGACGCCGTCGCAATTCATGCGCCGCTACTGGCAGAAAAAGCCGCTGCTGATCCGCCAGGCGATCCCCGATATCGCGCCGCCGCTGTCGCGCGACGCGTTGTCCGAGCTGGCCGCCGATTACGATACGGAATCGCGTTTGATCACGCATTTTCGTAACAGATGGCAACTGGAACAGGGCCCGTTCGAGGACAGCGCGCTGCCCTCGGTGAGCAAGCACGAATAGACCTTGCTGGTGCAAGGCGTGGACCTGCACGACGATGCCGCCCGCGCGCTGCTCGAGCGCTTCCGCTTCATCCCCGACGCGCGCCTGGACGACCTGATGATCTCGTATGCGACCGATGGTGGCGGGGTTGGCCCGCGCTTCGATTCGTACGACGTATTCCTGTTCCAGGTGCATGGCAAGCGCCGCTGGCGCATCGGCGCGCAGAAGGACCTGACGCTGCGCGAGGACCTGCCGCTGAAGGTGCTCGAGCATTTCGAGCCGACCGAGGAATGGGTGCTGGAGCCGGGCGACATGCTTTACCTGCCGCCGCACATCGCGCACGACGGCATCGCCGAGGGCGAATGCATGACCTGCTCGATCGGCTTTCGCGCGCCGTCGGCGAACTGACGGGGCAGTTCCTCTATTACCTCGCCGAACGTGGCGCGCTGCGGCAAAGCCCGCGCGCGAGCCAGCTGTATCGCGATCCGAAGCAGCCCGCCGTGACGCGCCCCGCCGAGTTGCCCGCCGCGCTGGTGGAGCCCGTGGCGAGCATCCTGAACGGCATCCGCTGGAGCTCGCGCGACATCGAGGCCTTCCTCGGCAGCTACCTGAGCGAGCCGAAATCGAACGTGGTGTTCGACGCCCCGGACGATCCTCTCAACGAGGACGATTTCGTCGCGCAGGCGAGCCTCCATGGAATTCGTCTCGACAGAAAAGCGGCATTGATGTATAACGCGCGAACGTACTTCATCAATGGCGAAGAAAATCCGCTCTCGGGCAGCTCGAAATGGCTGTCGGAGCTGGCAGATCGACGCTATCTGGAGGCGAAACGCTTGGTAACACACTCCCGACACCCCCTCATGACAGCTTTGCTTCACGAGTGGTATTGTGCGGGCTGGATCAGGCTGGGGTGAGCTGCAGTCGGCTTATCCTGGCAGGACGCCCATATAAGCCAAACTTGTATGGGAAAGACAACGTATTGACCCCGCATTTGTCGACGGTCGATAGGAAAGTGCATATAATTTCCGCCCAAGCCGTAGGGAAGATTCACGCTCTGGCAGTGCATCTCCACAGCGGCCCAGGTCGGTGTTGGAGCACATTACCGGTATTGTTTCGCGCTGTTGCTTACCTTTAACCATAAAAGGACGTGATCATGAAGAAATCCCTCCTCGTAGCTTCCCTGTTGGCCGCCGTTGCACTCGCTGCGTGCAACAAGAGCTCGGACCAAGCTGCTTCGTCGGCTGCTAGCGACGCATCGGCAGCTGCTTCGGCTGCTTCGAGCACGGCTGCGGCTGCGAGCGACGCTGCATCGGCTGCTGCCGCTCCGGCTTCGGACGCTGGCGCATCGGCCGCTGCTCCGGCTTCGGGCGCGAGCCAGTAAGCTGGGATCAGCTCACGCTGATACGAAAAACCGGCCCTGGGGCCGGTTTTTTTTCGTGCGCCCGGCTGGGCGCACACACTTGGAGGTGAAAGTCCTCTACACGCCCGACAAGGGGAAGTGTTA
>JAYFRU010000239.1:0-5479 GCA_040946965.1 Burkholderia sp.
AGTGGCTAACAGCTGCGCTACTATCGCTAACTGTTTGGGGGCCCTGGTGCGTTGGCGGGGGGTGGAAGCCACGGCGGGTATTAGCACGCCGATGCCGCCCGAGACGCCGACCAGGCCGATCGATTGGGCGATCAGCTCGGGCAGGTTCAGGGTGTTGCGGCGCAGCTCGCCCGGCGATTCGTTCGAGGCAGCGGAGGCGGCCGGCGCGATGGCGGCGAGATCGGCAGGATGATCGGGGTGGCTGTTCATCGGTCGGGCGGCAGCGGGGCAGGCGAGAAAAGCGCATGCTATCGAGCCCGCCGCGCGCGATGAACCAAGAAAACGTCAGAAGTAATGGATGGCGGCGAGTGCGGATGGCCGGCCGGCCACCGAGGGCCGTCGAATCAGAATCCTTTCCAGTAGTCCACGAACCCCTGCTTGTAATGAAAGTAGGTGGTCTGCAGTTCCCGGTTGATGTCGGCGATGCTCGCCTCGAGTTCGGCCAATCGAGGATAGTCGCGCTTGAACAGGTACCAGCTTTTGGCTTGCGGCGAATATACCGAAGCGGCATAGCCCCATTGCTGCATCAGCAGGGACATGCTCTTGTTGGTATGGAAGGCCGTATGAACCATGGTGTTGATATAGAACCAGTCCGGATCCTTCGGCACGCGCTCGGCAATCACCGTATGCAGCATCAGCACGCCGTCGTCGCGCACCAGGCGATCGACCTCGTCGAGCGCATCGCGATCCAGCACGTGCTCGAACATCGCGCTGTTGATCACCATCCCGTAGCGCGACAGATCCCGCTCGGCGACATAGCTGACGCCCGAGTCCTGATTGCGCACGTAGCGATCGAAGATGGGGATGTCGATGTCGAAGTACTTCCGCATGCAGCGGGAGAACGTACCGTAACCGGCGGCATAGTCGAGCGTATCGTCGAGCTCGACGACGCGATTCTTCGCCAGCAGCTTCAGGGCGAGTGCCTGGTCGATGTAAGGCGGCTGGTTGGTGGTTCTCGATGCGGGATCGTTTTCGAAGCTGTGATGCCAGCTCGAATTCAGTTGCGACCATTGCGCATCGCTCATCTCCTGATGGGTGCGCGACACGGTGAAGCCGCAATGGCCGCATTTCCAGAAATCGACCGTCAGTGTTTCCGGAAAGGGACTGCCCGCGTAGGTGGGGTAGTCCTTCGAGAAAAAATATTCCGTCTCGTGGCCGCAGATCATGCATCGATGCGATTTCACGCTATTCCTCGGACGAACCAACTGGTTGGCGGACACCAGGTATTACGGCCGCTCGCGTCGATTCTTTAAGTCGGGACAAGCTATCGATATACCGATTAATTGGTGGTGTGCCTTTCATGCCGGCAACAGAATCGTCGACTGCATCGCTTCCCGATCTCGACCGACATCATGAGCCTCCTCCCTTCCGGCCTGGCGCGCGCACTCGCGCGCCGCCGCTTGCTGAACCTCGTCGCGGCGTTCGGCGGCGCGACCCTGATCGCCGCGGCATCGTCCGCTGCCCTGGCGGCCCAGGCCGATACCGCCAGCCCCGCGCCGAAAGGCACCCTGGTGTTCTGCAGCGAGGGCAGCCCGGCCGGCTTCGATCCGGGGCAGTACACCACCAGCACCGATTTCGACGCCAGCACGAACATGGTCTACAACGGCTTGGTACGCTTTCGCCAGGGTTCGCTCGATCTCGAGCCGGCGCTGGCCGAAAGCTGGGAAAGCTCACCCGACCAGCGGATCTACACGTTTCGCCTGCGCCATGGCGTGAAATTCCAGACCACCGCCTGGTTCCGCCCCACGCGCGATTTCGATGCCGACGACGTGCTATTCACCTTCCAGCGCATGCTCGATCCGCAGCAGCCGTTCCGCAAGGCCTATCCAACCAGCTTCCCGCACTTCAGCGATCTCGGTTTCGACCGGAACATCGCGAGCATCGATCGCGTCGACGACTACACGGTGCGCTTCGTGCTGAAGTCGCCCGACGTGATCTTCGTGCGCAACCTGGCGATGAGCTTCGCTGCGGTGCTGTCGGCCGAATACGCGGGGCAGTTGCAGGCGCGCCATCGCGAGGCCGACATCAACCAGCTGCCGGTCGGCACGGGGCCGTTCATCTTCCGCTCGTACCAGAAGGACGCGCTGATCCGCTACGACGCGAATCCCGATTACTGGCGCCTGCGGGACGTGCGGCTCGCGCATCTGGTGTTCGCGATCACGCCCGATCCGGCGGTGCGGATCCAGAAGCTGGCCAGCGGCGAATGCCAGGTGTCGGTGTTCCCGCGCCCGGCGGATCTGGAGACGGTGCGCCGCAATCCCTCGCTGAAGCTGGTGTCGGGCGTGGGCTTCAATGTCGGTTTCGCCGCCTACAACACCCAGCATCCGCCGCTCGATCGCGTCGAGGTGCGTCGCGCGCTCGACATGGCGATCGACAAGCCGGCGATCATCCAGGCGGTGTTCGCCGGCGACGCGAAGGTGGCCACCAACCCGATGCCGCCCGCGCAATGGTCCTACAACCCGAGCCTGAAGGACGCGCCCTTCGATCCGGCCAAGGCGCGCGCGCTGCTCGCGCAGGCCGGTTTTCCCGACGGTTTCGAGCTGACGCTGTGGGCGATGCCGGTGCAGCGGCCCTATAACCCGAATGCGCAGCTGATGGCGCAGATGATCCAGCAGGACTGGGCGAAGATCGGCGTGCGCGCGAGGATCGCCAGCTACGAATGGGGCGAGTACAACCGGCGCGCCAAGCTGGGCGGCGAACACGACGTGCTGCTGTACGGCTGGTCGGGCGACAACGGCGATCCCGACAACTGGCTGGGTGCCTTGCTCGGCTGCGATGCCGTGCATGGCAGCAACGTGTCGAAGTGGTGCAATCCGGACTTCAACGCGCTGATCGAGAAGGCGCGTGCCGATCCGGACCAGAAGTCGCGCACCGCGCTCTACGAGCGCGCCCAGCTGATCTTCAAGCAGCAGGTGCCGTTCACGCCGATCGCGCATTCGATCGTGTCGATGCCGGTATCGAAGCGCGTGCAGGGGCTGAGCTTCATGCCGCTCGGCAGCCATCGCTTCGACGGCGTCTGGCTGCAATGAGGCGGCACTGAAGCGGCTCGAGCGCCGGCTAGCGATGAGCCGCCGCTCGAGCAGGTTCTTGAGCGCCAGGGTCAGCATCGCCACGATCGCCAGCAGGGCCGCGGCCGCGAAGGTGCCGGCGAAGTTGTAGCCGTCGTACATCACCTGCACGTAGAGCGGCAAGGTGTTCGTGAGGCCGGGCACGTGCCCGGACACCACCGACACCGCGCCGAATGCGCCCATCGCCCGCGCATTGGTGATCACGATGCCGTAGGCGAGGCCCCAGCGGATCCGGGGCAGGGTGACGCGCCAGAAGCTCTGCCAGGCGTTGGCGCCGACACCAGCGCGGCCTCCTCCTCGTCGCTGCCCTGGATCTCCATCAGCGGAATCAGTTTGCGCGCGACGAAGGAGAAGGTCACGAAGGTGGTGGCCAGCACCAGCCCCGGCAGCGCGAACACGATGTCGATGTGATGCGCCTGCAGCCAGGGCCAGAGGGGCCCTTGCGCGCCGAACACCAGCATGCACAACAGGCCCGCGATGACCGGCGAGACCGAGAACGGCAGGTCGATCAGGGTCTTCAGCAGGCTCTTGCCGGGAAACGAGAAATGCGCGATCAGCCAGGCCACGGCGATGCCGAAGCCGGTGTTGAGCGGCACCGAGATCAGCGCGACGATCAAGGTCAGGCGCATCGCCGACAGCGCGTCGGGATCGGCCAGGGCATCGACGAAGGCCCCGATTCCGGCACCGAACGCGGCCGAGAAGATCGAGACCAGCGGCAGCACCAGGAACACGGCCAGGAACAGCACGTCGGCCGCGATGATCGCGCGGCGCACCAGGGCGGTTTCGCCGGTGGGCGCGCGAGCGCCGGGCCGCCGGCGCGCGGCGCTGTCGGCGGGCGCGGCTGGCCGCGCGAGCGGCGAGGAATCGGGCGTCATGGACGGCCTCCGGAGGCGGGTGTCGAGCGCGGCAGTCAGCGCTTTTGCAGCAGGTTGAGCAGCAGCAGGGTGACGAAGGACGCGGCCAGCATGACCAGCGCGATTGAGGCCGCGCCTTTGAAATCGAACTGTTCGAGCTTGCTGACCACCAGCAGCGAGGTGATTTCGGAGACGAACGGGCGATTGCCCGCGATAAAGATCACCGAGCCGTATTCGCCCACCCCGCGCGCGAAGGCGAGCCCGAAGCCGGTCAGCAGGGCCGGGCGCAGCGCCGGCCAGATCACGCGCCGGAAGGTGGCCAGCTGCGAGGCGCGGAGCAGGGCGGCCGCTTCCTCCTCCTGGCCGAGCACCTCGATCACGGGCTGCAGCGTGCGCACCACGAAGGGCAGGCCGACGAAGGTCAGCGCGATCACGCTGCCGTTCGCGTTGAAGGCCAGCTCGATGCCGTGCGCGGCGAAGCGGCTGCCTAGCCAGCCGTTCGGGCCGAACAGGAAGGCCAGGGTGATGCCGGCCACCGAGGTCGGCAGCGCGCCAGCATCCAGGCCACCAGGAAGCCGAGCACGGCGTTGATCGCGGCTGCGGCCAGCGCGGTGCCGAAGGTGAGCCGGTAGGAGGCAAGCAGGCGCGGCGACCACACCGCCGCGACGAAACCGTGCCAGCCGCCGGACGAGGCGCGCAACAGCAGCACGGCGAACGGCAGCAGCACGATCGCGGCGAGCCAGGCGAGCGTGACGCCGAGCGAGAGCCCGAACCCAGGCAGCGGGCTCGTCACGCACAGCGCACGGCGCGCGAGCGAAGCGGACATCGGTCGGGCTCCTTCAGTTCGGCTGGAAGATCTGGTCGAACACGCCGCCGTCGGCGAAGTGCTTGGCCTGCGCATCGTGCCAGCCGCCGAACATCGGATCCTCGATGCCGATCAGCTTGATCGCCGGGAAGCTGCTCGCGAACCTGGCGGCCACCGCCGGATCGGCGGGGCGGTAGTAGTTCTGTGCGATCAGCGTCTGCGCCTCGGGCGAATAGAGGTGCGCGAGATAGGCCTGCGCGATCGCTCGCGTGCCGCGCCGATCCACCACCGAATCGACCACCGCGACAGGCGGCTCGCAGCGGATGCTGATCGAGGGCACGACGATCTGGTACTTGCCCGGCGCGAGCTTGTTGGCGGCCAGCAGCGCATCGTCCTCCCAGGCCACCAGCACGTCGCCGATGCCGCGCTCGACGAAGGAGTTGGTGGCGCCGCGCGCGCCCGAGTCGAGCACCTTGACGTTGCGGTAGAGCGCCTTCTCGAAGGCCTTGGCGCCGGCCTCGTTGCCGCCCCGCTGCTGGATCGCGTAGGCCCAGGCCGCCAGGTAGTTCCAGCGTGCGCCGCTGGAGGTCTTCGGGTTCGGCGTGACCACGCCGACGCTAGGCTTAAGTGTTCACTCAAAACTAGTTTGAAATTTGACGCCGTAGCCGGCCAGTAGATCGGCCAACTCGACATCGATGGTTGCTTGGGTCCAG